>CAZKWG010000072.1:0-17026 GCA_964556105.1 uncultured Enterobacterales bacterium
GCGGAAGATAGGAGGACACGCGGCACCCCCGTAGAAGACTGAACATTTTATCAGAACACGACGCCGCCGGGGCGCCCCTTCGACTTCACCGCGGCCTCGCGTGGCGCTACGGTGACAGGACGGAGGCGAGATGCGCACGTTCCTGGGAGCCCTGGTGCTGACGGCGGCCGGCTGCCGCGCCGACAAGGTCCTCGAGTCCGCCGAGCCGAGCCCGCTCACCGGCGAGGGCCTGCTCTCCGAGGGCTGCCCTGGCGAGGGGCGCGCCGCCGCCCGCACCATCGGCGTAGACCACACCCTGCCCGGCCGCACCGCGGTGGGCACGCGGGGCGACCTGCTGCTGCTCAACGATCAGGCCGCCTTCGTCATCACCAGCCCGTCCGCACGCTCGACCTACTACCACTACGGCGGCATCGTGGCCGACGCCGCGCCCCTCGCGGGCTGCGCCGTCGCGGGCGACGACAAGCTCGACGAGCTCGGCGTCATCGTGGGGCAGCTCTCGCTGACCGACTACCCGCAGAGCACGCTGCGCGCCTTCCAGGGCGAGCGCGCCGAGGTGATCGCCGACGGCGCGGACGGCGGGGCGGCGATCGTGCGGGTCACGGGGACAGACGCCCCCTACTGGCTGGTGGAGTACGAGCTGGTCTTGGAGGCCTTCGAGGACGGCGGCAAGGCGCTGTCGTCCGCGCTCGGGACCGAGATCACCATCGACTACATCCTCACGCCGGACAGCCCCGTGCTGCAGGTGGACGTGCGCGTCCGCAACACGGGCGCCAGCGACCTCTCGCTGCTCACCGCCACCCTGATGAGCGTCGGCGAGACCTACGATCTGATGGGCTTCACCTCGCGCACCATCGAGGTGGGCGGCTTCGGCATCGGCTACGGCGTGCCCTGGCTGGTGGCGACGGACGGCGAGGGCGCCCTGGCCTACGGCGTCGAGAACGGCAACCTGGGCACGATGCACATCTCCGGCATGGACGTGCTGGTGGACGTGACGCAGGCGCTCTCCGACCCGCTCGACATGGCGCCCGGCGAGGAAGAGAGCCGCACCTTCTACCTCTCGGTGGGCGCGACGGACGGCCCCAGCGCCACCGCTCCGCTCTCTGCGCGCAACCCCGCCCCCCTCCCCGACGAGACGATGAGCCTCTCCGTCATCGCCGGCGTCGTCGAGGGCCCCGACGGCCCGGTGGAGGGCGCCGCGGTCACGCTCCAGGCGAGCTCGGACAACGCCGACTGGGGCGATGTGGATCGTGCATACACGGACAGCACGGGCCGTTTCACCCTCTATGCGCCGGTCTTCGGCGACGCCTGGTCCTGGCAGCTCGTCGCGGCGGCGGACGGTCGTGACGAGAGCGAGGCCCTCGCTGTCAGCCCCGGCGACGAGGGCGTGAGCGTCGAGTTGGGCGCCCGCGGCGAGCTGGCCTACACGCTCACCGACAGCGCGGGCCAGCCCATCCCCGCCCGCCTGAACCTGGCGCGAGACGACGGCCAGACCGAAGATCTCTGGCTGGCCGCCTCCGGCGTGGCCGCCCTCCCGCCGGGCACCTGGACCTACACCGTGACGCGCGGCTACGAGTATTCGCCCGTCAGCGGGACGCTCACCGTCCCGGACGGGGGCGCCGCCACGCTCGACGTCGTGTTGGATCGCCCGGTAGACACGAGCGGGTTCCTGTCCGTGGACACACACGTACACAGCTCGGACTCCACCGACAGCGACATCCACCCCGCCGAGCAGCTCCTGCACGCCGCCGCGCACGGCCTCGAGGTGGTCATCCACACCGAGCACGAGAACATCGTAGACACGGTCACCCTGCCCGCGGAGGCCGGCTTGGACGCCTGGGTGACCAGCCTCATCGGCGAGGAGGTCACGGCCACCGTGCCCGAGCACCTCACCATGTTCCCGGTGGTGCCGGACGGGTCGGCGCGCGGCGGGATCATCGAGTGGTACGGGCAGGACCTGGAGCAGGTCTTCGGCGCCATGCGCGAGCGCTCGGACGGCGGGATCAACCTGCTCAACCACCCGAGCTACCTGGACTATATCGGCTGGGATCGCGTCACGGCGACCCCAACCCTGGACGACCCCACCCTGCTCGGCCTCGCCCCCGACGCCGCCCTCTGGTCCTGGGATCTGGACGGGATCGAGGTGCTGAACGGGCACCGCTCGCCGTTCATGGACGGGAACCGACGATTCGACAACTGGGCGAGCATGATCAACGCGGGCGCCGGTCTCGTCGCCGTAGGGTGCAGCGACGATCACAGCGGCTGGGAGGTCGGTTTCCCGCGCAGCTACGTCGTGTCGAGCACCGACGACCCGTCCGAGCTGTCCCAGGACGAGCTGGTGGACGCCTTCCGCTCAGGCGCGCTGCAGGCGAGCGCCGGCGCCTTCGCCCGCGTCCTGGTCAACGAGACGGCTGGGTTGGGTGATCTGGTCAGCGACACGGACGGCGAGGTGAGCCTGGCGCTCTCCGTGCAGGCCATCCCGGAGATCGACGTGACGCATGCGGTGGTCTTCGTCAACTGTGACGAGGTCCTGGCCCTGGCCGCCACCGACCCGAACGGCGTGCTCAAGCTCGACGAGACGGTCACCCTGCCCATCGAGGGAGACAGCTGGATCTCCATCGCCGCCTTCGGCGTCGCGCGGCTCCCCGCCGGCATGCCGCAGTACGACAGCGCGACCACGCCGCGGGTGCTGACCAGCCCTGTCTTCATCGACGGCGACGGGGACGGTCTGTTCACGGCCCCGGGCGGGCGGGAGTGCAGCTACGTGCTGGCGGCGCCGTAGACTACTACTCCCAGTGGATCTCGTCGAAGATGGCGTCGGCGTCGTAGAGGGCCAGCCCGCCGGCCGCGGGCAGCGCGCGGGGCAGCTCCACCGTCTCGCCGCCGATCTCCAGGAGGGTGGTGACCTCGTCGGCGGTCTGGGTCCAGCGCAGCTCGCTCGCGAGCGCGACCGCGCCCACGGTCTCCCAGGTCACGGCGCCCTCGACCACGGCGAAGCGCGAGACGCCGCCGTCCGCCGAGAGGAAGGCCAGCTCGACCGAGCCGGTGCTCTCGTCGAAGCCGTAGACGGTGCCCACGTTCTCCCCGCTGTCCGGCGCGCCGATGACCATGGAGAAGGTCTGAACGGCCTCTTTGACGCGCGCCGCCGAGGAGCTGCCGGCGGCGAAGCCGCGCGCCCGCGCGTCGCCCTCCGGCACCCAGTCCAGCCAGATCGGCGTCATCGGCTCCTGGTCGTCCGAGACCCAGTCGGGGAGCGCGAGGGCGACGTCGTCCACCGGAGCGATGGTCGTGGCGAACAGCTCCAGATCCGTAGGCGACGCTCCGCCCGCCACCGCCTCCCGCCAGTCGGCGAACGCGGCCGCGTAGACCGGCTCCGAGCTGAGCAGGCGGACGATCTCCTGGGCCAGGGGGCGGCTGACCGTCCCGCCGGAGAGGATGGCGGCGAGGTCCAGCTCCAGCTCCAGCTCGGCGCGGGCGCTGGCGGCGGCGTCCTCCCAGGACAGCAGCGGGCGGACGCGCAGCTCCAGGCACGCGCCGTCCCAGTGGTGGCGGCCGAGCGCCTCGGCCACGCCCTCGACGTACCAGAAGGGCAGGCCGCTCGTGTAGCTGGTCGCGTCCTGGTACTGATGCGCCAGCTCGTGCAGCAGCAGCACGCGGCTGTAGTAGGCCGTCGGCTGGCGGTACAGATAGGCGCGCCCGCCGATCGGATCGTAGTAGCCCCCCGCGCCCTCCAGCTCGCTGATCCCGTCCGCGCTGAGCTCGGCGTTCATCCCCGCCTCGTCCGCGGCGATGAACACCTCGCGGCGCTCGTCCGGCGCCACCCCGAAGAAGGCGCCGAAGGCCTCCCAGGAGGTCTCGGCCAGGGCGGCGAGGTTCTCGCTCTCCTCCTCGTCGAAGCCCGAGATCTCCAGCGCGTAGTGGTCGGTGGTGGCGAGATAGCCCGCCTCGGTCTGCTCCAGAGACACCGCCGGGCTCGCGCAGACGACGGGCTCGGTCACCAGCGCCCCCTCCTCCGCGCCGCTGTCTCCGCTGGTGTCGTCGGCGCGCGACTTGTCGTCCGCGCAGCCAGCGGACAGGAGGGAGAGCGCGACGAAGGGGGCGGGGCGAGGGAGCATCCGATCTCCGGCACCTCCACCCAGGATCGTGGGTCAGAGGTCGTGAACCGCAGGCTATCACAGCGTACGGTCCCCACCTCACCCTCGACAGATCGTGTAAGCTCGGCCGCGGAGGTGAACCATGGTCCGCGTGTGCCTGCTGGCGCTTCTGAGCGCCTGCTCCAGCCCCAAGATCGAGCCGACCGCCAGCGAGGACACCACCGAGCTGCTCAGCGACCCCGAGCTCGGGGAGTTCATCGCCGAGCGCATGAGCGAGGCCCGCGTCCCCGGCCTCTCCGCGGCGATCATCTCGGGCGGCGAGGTGGTGGCGGTGGGCGCCTGGGGTCTGGCGAACGTCGAGGAGGACCGCGCGGTCACGACGGACACCCTCTTCAACCTGGCCAGCGTATCCAAGACCGTCACCGGCGCAGCCGTGATGATGGCGGTCGAGGACGGCGACCTGGACCTGGACGCCGACATCAACGACGTCCTGCCCTTCGAGGTCGTCCACCCCTACTCGCGCGACACGATCACCCTGCGGATGCTGCTCACCCACACCTCCGGCATCAGCGACAACTGGGACGTGCTCGAGCCGCTCTACGTCGAGGGAGACTCGCCCATCGCGCTCGGGGACTTCCTGGAGGCCTACCTGGTCGAGGGCGGCGAGTACTACGACTCGGAGTGGAATTTCTGGGGCGACCCTGGCGAGATGCACGACTACAGCAACGTGGCCACAAGCCTGGCCGCCTACATGGTCGAGGCGGCGACCGGCACACCTTTCGACACCTACTGTGAACAACACATCTTCGAGCCCCTGGGCATGGACGGGGCGGGATGGAAACTGGCCGACGTCGATCAGGACAATCTGGCCATGCCCTACGGTTGGGTCGATGGCGCCTGGGAGCCCTACGGATTCTATGGCTACCCGGACTACCCGGACGGCAACCTGCGCACGACCGCGCCACACTACGCCCGCTTCCTCGCCGCGATCGTCGCGGGCGGCGCCATCGACGACGTGCGCATCCTGAAAGAGGCGACGGTGGACGAGATGCTCACGGAGCAGGTGCCGGACCTCGAGGAGGGCCAGGGCCTGATCTGGTACTCCTGGGAGCTGGGCGACGACACGGTCTGGGGCCACAACGGCGGGGACGACGGCGTCGCGACGGAGGCCCTCTTCCGCATGTCCGACGGCGCGGGCGTGGTGATCCTGATGAACGGCGACGGCGAGCGCTGGGGCCCGGTCGAGGAGATCGAGGAGGAGCTGCTCTCGCTGGCGGAGTAACCGCGCCGCGCCCCCCGACCGGCCGCCCGCTCGTTGCGGGAGGGGTCCTCGACATGCTAAAGTACAGGGAGATCTCTATCGACCCTGTGCTCGCTCTTCTGAGGTCCCCATGTCGGGCTACTCCTATCTTCCTCCCGAAAACAGCACATCCAAAGCGCCGACCCCCGGCGCGGCCCCCGAGGCCTGCGAAGAGGTCGACTGGGATCTTCAGCCGCTCGGGAACGCTGAGGCGGCGCTGGCTTTGAGCAGCGCCGAGGGTCCGGACGCCTGCGGCTACGAGGTCCAGGAGGGGGACACGCTCTGGGGGATCTCCGAGGATCACGCTGGCACGGGCCTCGGCTGGCACGATCTGTACGACACCAACCGCGACGTGATCGGTGAGAATCCGGACCTGATCGTGCCCGGCCAGGTCCTCGACGTGTGCAACGAGACCCTGCTGACCGGCGAGGGGGAGAACGTCCTCACCGAGCAGGCCGAGGAGCAGGCGCCGCGCACCTTCGTCGAGGTCTCGACGGAGATGTTCCCCAGCCTGGCCGGGGACGACGGCTACCTGTCCTCGGACGAGCTCGACGCCGCGATGACCAACCCGGACCTCACGCTGGAGCAGAGCGCGGCGCTCGTCACCCTGCGGCGGCTGCAGGCGGACCTCGAGGAGCTCTCCAACGACGAGTACTTCGACGAGGACAGCGGCGTCACCCTCGCCGATCTCGAGGTCTACCGGTCTACCGGCCAGCTCCCCGGCGCCGCGAACACCCCCGACGAGTGGTACGCCCACCACCGTCAGCAGATGGAGGGCTTCTCCACGGAGCTGTTCGCCAACGGGCTCCCCGACGTCAACGCGATCCAGCAGGGCGGGATCGGCGACTGCTACTTCCTCGCCTCGCTGGGCAGCGCCGTCTCCCAGGACCCGCAGGCGGTGGCGGACATGGTCGTCCGCGAGGACGACGGCACGTACACGGTCACCTTCCCCGATGGACAGTCGGCGAACGTGGCGGCGCCCACGCTGGCGGAGATGGCGACCTATGGGCGATCCGGGGCCGACGGCATGTGGGTGACGCTGTTTGAGCGCGCGGCGGGCAGGATCGCCGACGAGGACGCCGTCATCCCGGCGGAGGCCCTCGACGGCGGCTCCTTCATGTCGCGCTGGGGCACCAACCTGTTCAGCGGGGACGGCAGCACGAACACCGACCAGCTCGGGCTGACCGCCAACGACACCACCCGCGACCGCATGGAGAGCGCCTTCTCCGACGGGCGCGTGGTGGTCGCGAACATCAGCAACGACCTCTTCAGCGACAAGCGCGAGGGCCTGCCCGTCGGGCACGCCTACTCGGTGCTGGGCTACGATCGCGCGACCGACACGGTCACGATCCGCAACCCGCACGGCCGCAGCGAGGTGGTGGACGCCGACGGAAACCCGCTGGACGGGACCGATGACGGGACCTTCACGCTGACGATGGACGAGTTCAACCGCCTGTTCAGCAACGTCTCCTACTCAGGGGCTGCCTTCGCCCAGGAGGAGTGACTGGTGCCCTGGTTCGCCCTGCTCCTGGCCTGTGGAGTCCAAGCCCCTGAAGCGCAGAGTCCGACGATGATCGAGCTTCCTCCTTTTGAAGACCCTGCGGTCGCGCCGGTCTACGAACGTCATGTGGCCTGGGCGGACGGCCAGGGCTGGACCGCCACGCCCTTGAAGCGCCGCGGGTCGCGCCTCGAGCGCACCTGGGTCCGCGGCGAGCCCGGCGACGGCGAGATCCTCGCGCCGGGGAGCGCGCGGGTGGCGCTCTCCGTCTTCGCCTCGACGAAGGCCACCACCAGCTACGGCCTCCAGTGGAGCGCCGACCTCACCGACGAGGCGGGGCGCGCGCTGCGCCTGCTCGTGGTGAGCGGGGCGAAGTCCGTCACGCCGGACCAGGTGCGCCTCGACCTGCGCGCAGGGGTAGAACCCCCAGTGGAGCTCGGCGCCCCGCTCAGCTGGAAGGTCGGCGAGCGCGTGCTGCGAACGGCGGGCCCCAGCGGGCTCGCCGAGGTTCAGGCGAGGCTCTCGGCTTATGTCGGATCGTCCTTTGCCGACCAGGGCCGGAGCGACCTCGACGCGCTGAGCGCCGTCGTGCGGCCCGTGCTGGAGGGCGGGGATTATACGGTCTGCGATTATGGGCCTTCGCCGGGGAATGGGGTTCCGGGGCCTTGTATTCCGCGGGCCCCGACGGATGTGGAGCGCGAGGCGAGCAAGGCGGCGTTCGCTGCGGAGATGGAGCGCAGGCTGGGGGTGCTGGCGGCAGCTGCCGACTGGGTGGGGCTGCTGGGGGCGGTGGTGCCGGGGCGGTAGCCAGTCCTCGCCGGGGGCGACATATGGGTGGTCATCGCTGGCCGCGAAGCTCGTCTCCGGCGCCGAGACGGCGACTCGTTTCGGTCATGACATCGCAACGCAGGAGCCGCTCCGCGGGGAAGCGCTGGGCGAGACGGGCGCCACACTGGCGCTCAGCGTGGCGCTGGCGGCGGCAGCGTTGGCGCCGGAGCGGGGGGGGCCGTGTGCGGCACGCGACTGTCCTCGGAGGGGATGCGCAGTCCACCCGGGATGTCCCCGCCGGGCTCGAGCGGACCGCCTCCGTGTACCCCCTCGACCGCGTCCGGGCGAGGATCGGTCCAGAGCGCCTGCCGCTGCCGCGCGAGCCGCGCGAGCTCCTCCGCGGAGACGCCGCGCGGCGAAACGCAGGTGAGGCCCGTGGCGTCGCAGTTGATCCAGGGGTCCTTGCTGCCGGGCTGGAAGACGGCGGGCAGGCCACCGAAGAGGCCCGGGTATCTGGAGCCCCCCTCGTTACAGGTGTCGGCGCCGCAGTTGATGCGAGGATCGTCGCGGTGTTGCAGGGCGGCGGCCATGAAGGCCTGCTGCTGGGCGACCGAGACCGTCTGGCAGTCCTGCTCGCCTGCGCAGGGATCCTCGGGACTCGGCGTGCCCTCGGTCGCGCTCGCGCTGCACACCTCCTCGCCCCCCGAGCTGGCGCAGCGCGTGCTCTGCGTGCCGCCGTCCGACCCGGTCTGGACGGTGCCGGAGCTCGAGCCGACGACCTCGCCGTTCACCTTCGTGACGATCTCGTACTGGTAGCTCTGGGAGCCATCCGGTCGTTGCTCCTGGCTGTCCGTGTACTGGTGCTCGTGCACGTTCCCCTGGTCGTCGTTGTACTGGATAACGTAGGAGGTGGAGATCGTGGTGACGCCGTCCTTGGTCGTCTCGGTCTCGACGAGGCTGCCCACCGTCTGGTTGCCGGCGCTGTCGCTCTCGTCGAAGTCGTCGACCACCACGTCGGCCGTCTCCTGCCCTCCCGAGGACTGCGGCTGCCGGTTCTCTGTGCCCTCGAAGGGGATGGCCTCCGCGGCCGAGGCTGTGTCGGCGACCGGGTTCACGCCGTAGCTCGTCTCCACCGCAGCGCTCGTGGACCAGGAGGCCTGCTGACCCGGCCGGCTCTGCTGGTGCGCCTGGAAGATGGCGGGGGCGAGCTCGCGAGCAGCGAAGCCGAGCTCGAAGCGGTCCACCGCCGCGTCGGGGAGATCCACCCCGCTGAGCGCGCCCGCCAGCGTCCCCTGGAAGGCGTCTAGCGAGAAGCCGCCCTTCCCGAGCAGCGCGTCCTCGTGACCCACTTCCGCCAGCGCGAAGCCGCCGAGCGCGTCGATGAGAGCGTCCGCGCCCTTCGGCGCGGCGGCGAGGATCCTGTCGATGGCCGCGGCGGTGGTGCTCGCGTCGGGCTTCGCGAAAAAAGGAGCATAGGCCTGACTGGCCGCCTCGAGTCGCTGCAGCGATCTCGTCTCGTCGAGGTGCCGCCCCGGACGGGCTCGGGAGAGCTGGGCGGCGAGGGCGAGGCGGCGCGAGCGCTCCACGTCCGCGGCCGCGACCTCGAATATCAGGTGCTCAGGCTGGGCACGGGCGGATCCTCGCGGCTCGAGCAGGCCGCTCGCCATCCAGGGCCGCGAGAACAGCACGCCCACCGCGGGCGCCTGGCTCGGACTCACCACCAGGGGGACGCCGCGGTCCCGGGCGAACGCGAGGAGGTCGTCGGGTATGGGCGTCGGCGAGAACGGGCTCACATCCAGGGTCGTCCTCAGTTGGCCCGCGCTCACCTCGGCCTTCGCCAGCCCGTAGTCAATGTTCACGCGCAGGCTCGCCCGCGCCACGTCCGCGCCCGGCACGGCCACCGGCACGCCCCGCCGGCCATCGACGTCGCCCGCAGAGATGACGCGCACCTGCGGCTCGGCATCCACGGCGATCATCCAGCTCAACCCGGCGACCGGGGGCTCTACCCGGGTGATCCGCCAGATGCCGGAGGGCGCACCAGCCAGCGCCGCAGCCGGGACGGTAGCCGGCTCGCCGACGCTCACCATCAGCTCGTGCGTCTTCCCCGCTGGATCCCGGACATGGACGCGCAGCGGGCCGGTCGCGCCGACAGCGTCCACCGTCACGCGAACCACCCCGGCCGTGCGGCCGTAGACCACGATCTCGGGGAGATCCGCCGGCTCGGAGCCGTGGACGTGGCGCAGAAAGCGTGGGTAGAAGCAGGTCGTGCCGCTGGGGGCGGCGATCGTGGCCAGACTCGCGTCAATGCTCAGGTTCGCCTCGCCCAGAGGCAGCGCGCTGTCGGAGGCCTGACCCCAGAGCGACCAGAGCCCGGCGGCGAGCTCGCCCTGATGGAGCGTCAGGGGCAGGCCCTGGGCCAGCTGGCCACAGCGCTCGACGGGGACAGCGTATCGACCTCCGGTCGGGGAAACGAGCACGAGCCCACCCGCCGCCTTACAGGCCCCCTCCGCGCCAGCGATGTGCAGCGCAGCGCGGGCGGCGAAGGTAAGGCGGGGGTCAGTCACCAGAAAGTCGACCGAGCCGCGAATGTCCGCCCCTTGGAGGCTGGTAGGGGGATCGTCCTCCAGGATCCTTCGCGCGCCCTTCACAACGACCTCCTCGACGCGCGCGCACTCCGTGGGGATCGTCAGCGCGCTTCTCAGGAGCTCCGGATAGTCGTAGCGCCAGGGCGTGTGCCTGGGGTGCTCGACTGGGCGAGGCTCCGGCTCCGGTGGCTTGGGAGGGGTGCAACCCGCGAGCAGCAACCCGCAGAAACCCAGTCCGATCGCGCTTCGACGCGGCGAGCCCCCCCGCTCGAACCGATTGCCCTTCATGGTGGCCCCCCGATTGACGCGAGCTCTTATCTCGCCCGCTCCTCCCGCGCATAGGGTGTGGTCCGCGCCACCCGGTGGCCACCAGCGCGACGATTCTGAGTCGTGATGGTCTCGGCAGGGCGGGGGTTGACATCCGCGGAATTCGGCATCTTCGCCCGAGATGGCGATGGGGTCAGCCTCCACGT
Source organism: uncultured Enterobacterales bacterium (assembly GCA_964556105.1). GTDB lineage: Bacteria > Myxococcota_A > UBA796 > UBA796 > CAZKWG01 > CAZKWG01. Next base: position 10,716 of record CAZKWG010000072.1, read on the forward strand.
CGTGGCCACAAAGGGTGGCGGCGAACTCGACGTCACTGATTGAGCCCGCGAGTGGCATGTTATGATCTCGGAAGGGGGCCGCGCTACATAGTGGGAATATGTAACCCGAGATCATCCTCAGTACTCGAAAAGCATGCGCTCGCCATCGTAGCAGCAGTGGCCATCTCCTGCGTGCGCCGGCCCATCTCTCCGCCTGACCAACCCGAGCTGAGACTGGCAAGCGCCGCAAGCGTCCACGCGGATCCTGGTCAGGCACCGATCCTAGCCGTGCAAGACGCTGGATCTCTGGTCGCGGCACTCGCGTTTGAGCCAGAGGTGTACGCGCAGGACGTCAGCCTCGCCATCCTTGAGCCCGGCGTCGGAGAGCTTTCGCGCTTCGAGATCGGCAGTGACGGGGCGACCGACGGTCTCATGCGCGTGAGCCTGTCGTCACGGGAGCTTCCCGTCTCCCCCCGGAGGGACATCGCTGGCGCTGCTGTACCGAGGATCGTCTATCAGGGCGTCTTTGGCCCGGAGTTGGTCCCCCAGCACGCGCGAGCGACCGAGATTCAAGCACGGGTTCTGGCCCCTGGGACCTATACGCTTCAGGACATCTCGACTATCACCATCGACGTGAGGCAGTACCGCTCGGCGCTCCACACGGCCGACGGGCTCGCCAGCGGGGCCCAGGCGCTCGCAGTACTGCAGATGACCGGTCGCCAGGACGAAGCCGAAGAGTTGCAGCGCCACATGGAGGCCGAAATCTCGCGCCGTCTTACGGGCGCTTTCGATGGACTCGCGAGCAGCAACGACTGCCTTGAGAGCGTCTCAGAGGCGAGCAGCGCGCTCTCTGTGGCGCAGGCGTTCGGGATCCCACACGACGCTGGTGCCGGGGACCGGCTCATCCAGGCGGTGACAGCCTGCCCTCTTGTGGGCGCCATCGAGCGCCACTACCGAATCGTCGCCTTGGAGAGGGCCGGGATCGTCGAGCAGTGGTTCCGGCTCGATCCGCCGGTGATCTTCCACAAGCCGGCTGGGACACTGGAGCTTCGCGGTACCACCCACACACGGCTGCAGGCGAGGTTGCGCATGGCCTACGGGGCCGAGTCCGCAGTCATAGAAGGAGCGGTGCAGCAGGACAACCGGATCGTCGGGGCGATTGACCCGAAGACGCTGAACGTCGAGATTCGACAGATCGCTGTATCCAACATGGATGGCGCCTTCGAAGGAACAGTCAGCGGTCCTTGGTTGGAAAACCCCATGGTGCTGCGGTTCGGCATCCATGAGACCGCCTCGACCTCGGCCGGCTCGACGGCGACCACCTCGGTCCTGGCCTCGACCGACTTCCTGACTATGGGGCTCTCGGTCGAGGCGACCACACCCCACGAGAGCCTGCTGCTGCCCCTGGTGCCTTATCACTCTTATGTCGAGCCTCGGAGAACGCCCGGGAACCATTCAGAGATGCTCGTCCGCGTGTCGATCCGCGACGAGCGAGACTTCGCCTGCGATGACCACGAGGCCTGCACGATCGACCAGTTCAACTCTGAGGCGTCGACCTGCGCGTACCAGCCCGCGACCATGTCCCTGGACGACAACCCATTCGACTGCGAGCTTGAGCATTGTATCGGTGGAGAGCTTCGCCAGGACTTCGATCCGTCGCAGATCAAACAGGACGTGGCGGGTAACTGCTATTCGATCCGCTGCGACCCAGAGACGCGTGAGCCTTTTGGGGCCTACGACAGGCACGATCCGCCGGGCGGGCCCCCTCCCGATCTCGACGGATTCTCCTGCTTCTGCAACGACGATACCGAGGAGATGGTCTGCACGAAGGGTGAGCGCGTCATCGTGGTCGATCCCTGACGGGGACACGACGAGTCGGACGCTCAGGGGGATCCATGGCTACGCCGTATGGCAGCGTCGGCATGCGCCCTCCTTTGCGCGCGGTGCCGCGCTAAGGCTGAGGTTGAAGCGTCCGCCCCACCCCATGCGTCCGATGCCCACCCGGCACGCGCGGCCGAGGATCCTCGGGCAGCGGCTCACCCGCGCCTCCAGGTCGGGATCGCCGACGTCGTAGTCGAGAATCCCAAAGCGCAGCTCGCCGAGCTGATCGGCCTCGAAGTCGGCGCGGTCCTGAAGCTGGCTCAACAGCGCATCCACCCGCCCACGCGAGCGCAGCAGGTCGCTCGGGTCCGGGCGCTGCCCGTCTGCGACGGCGCGCAAGGCGAAGCTGATCATCGCGTGCGCCTCAACGGCGCGCAGCAAGTCTCCGGCGGTCTGACGCAGCGCGTCAGCGGCGTCCCAGAGGTGGCTCAGGTCCTCCAGACCAGCTTGTGCCCTGCTCCAGGCGCAGGCTTTGGGGATCGGGGTGCCGGTCATGGTCTCGTCTCTCTGTGACGATTTCAGACAGAGCGCTGCCCAGACCTCGTGATCGAAGCCAGGAACGCCGTGGCCTCTGGCTAACCCCCAGACGCAAGAAGGCGGCGTCAGCTTGCCAGCAATGCCGCGATCCTCCCTTTCAATCCTGACGTATCCAGCGGCGAAGCCCACGACCCGGGCGATCATGCGCGCCTCGATGGACCAGCCGTTCGCGAGATAGCGCTCATTGAGCTCCGCCGCCGCGATGATCGCGTCGATCTCGTCGAGGCTCGACGCGGCAGGCATTACGGTGAGCTACATGAACGCGATGCTATCGGAGTCCGCCAGCATCTCCATGGCAGGTAGCCGGCAGTGGACTACGCCGCCGCCTCACCCGTCCGCCGCAGCAGCTCCCGACACCGCCCCATCAACTCCCGGTAGAGCTCAGGCCAGTCCCGCACGGTCGCCAGCAGCTCCTCATCGGCCACCAGCACGGTCAGCGGCGGACGCCGATCAGCGTGAACCTCGAAGGTCCGCTCGAGCGCGCCGACGCGGACCAGCGCGCGCACGTCGTCTGCGCTCGAACGCTGGAGAGCCACGATCTCAGGACGATCAGCCATCGCTCACTTCGAACACCGCCTATTGATGATACCGCGCTTCCACGAAGCTCGGCATGGGCCATGTGCTGCGCATCCCGGCCGGATCACGCACCAGCACCCGCCCGCGATGGTCGCGGCCATCGACCACCACCCAGTGGCCCAGGCGTCCAGCGCCCAACAGCGCAGCCCAGCTCCGAGCACCCAGCGCCAGATCAGCTCACCTGTTGAAGGACGACCCCGCGGTCACGCGCGAGCACGACCGCTACCCTCGCTTTGACCAGATGAGCCCCGCTGAGCGCATCCTCGCCGACCCCTGACGGCTCGACCCAGCGCGCTCCGGTGTGACACAGCGCCACCCCCGGGTGATGTTGTGCGCCCTGCCATCGGAGTGACCCGTGGGAATGCCCTCGCCCTGCCCCTGGGACACGCTGGCGCCCGGCACCGTCGCCTTCTGTGAGGCGCGGCTGTGCGGCTGGATCGCCGAGCCTGCCAACGCCTGGTCGTCCCTGGCCTATGTGGCGGCGGCCCTGTGGATGGCGCGGGCGCCGGCGCGCTCGGGCGGATGGCCGGTGATCGCGGCCCAGCTCGGCATCGGCGTGGGCTCGTTCTTCTTCCACGCGTCCGGGACCTTCGCGGGGGAGCTGGTCGATCAGGCCGGCATGTACCTGCTCTCCGCGCTCATCCTGGTCGAGGCGTCGGCCGGACCCCAGGGCTGGTCCGCGCGCCGCCGCGCCGCCACCTACGCTGCGCTGGTCGCCGGCTCGACCCTGCTCAACCTGGCCGTCCGACCCATCGGCATCCCGCTCTTCGCGCTGCAGCTCGTGATCGGGATCGGCTGGCAGATCCAGCAGGGCCGCCGGAACCCCGAGCCGCGCTACCGGCTGTTGGCGCTCGCGCTGGGGATCTTCAGCGTGTCGTTCACCTTCTGGGTGCTCGACATCACGCGGGTCCTCTGCGACCCGGACCGCCACGTGTGGAGCGGACACGCGATGTGGCACGTGCTCAACGCGATCTGCACCGAGCGGCTGGGGCGCTTCTACGCGATGGGGCGGAGCGCGGGCTGAGGCGTCCTGCCTACGTCGGCGCGGAGAACGACCAGCCCGCGGCAGCAGCAGGGCGAGCACGCACCCCAGAAACGACGAAACCCAGCCTTGTGGGCTGGGCTTCGTAAGTGGTACCCCCAACTGGGCTCGAACCAGTGACCAACGGATTAAGAGTCCGGCGCTCTACCAACTGAGCTATGGAGGCGTGGCGCCGGCACTATTAACCGACCCCGAAAAACGTGCAAGCAGAATCCTCAAGCCCCTGCTCCGGCGGCCAGGGCCTTGAGCAGCGGATCGAGCCCGCCAGCGCGGTCCAGGGCGCGCATGTCGTCGTAGCCGCCGATGTGGGTGGCGCCGATGAAGATCTGCGGGACCGTCCGCTGGCCGGTGCGGCGGGAGAGGTCGCGGCGCCCTTCGTCGTCGTCGGTCAGGTCGATCTCCTGGAAGGGGACCTTCTTGACGTCGCGGAGGAAGCGCGCCGCCGAGACGCAGTAGGGGCAGGTCTGCGTGCGGTAGATGACGATGGCCGAGGACATGGGCGCTCCAGGGGTGGGTGCCGGGGCAGCAGGACTTGCTGGGGCAGAGGGCTTCGCCGGAGCGGGCGCCGGCGGGGCCGACGTCGCTCGACTGAACCTGGATGCTACCCACGCCCGGAGCGCGCGCAAGGGCGACCTCAATAGATGTAGGGCAGGACGGTGGCGACGGCGTACGACTCGTAGGTGTCGTAGGCCACGATGTCTACCTCATAATTCGCGTAGCCGCAGTTGAGGTAGGTGGTGCTGCCGAGCCAGTCGCTGAACCAGATGTAGGGGTCGTTCGGGTCGGCGTAGAGCTCGAACGAGTCCACCCAGGCGCCCGAGGGACCGTCGTAGACGTCGGCCCAGACGCTGATGACGTCGTAGACGCCGTTCGGGTCGTCGGCGTCGGCCTGGAAGTACCAGATGAAGTCGCCGTAGTAGCCGTCCCAGTAGCAGCCCGCCTCGGCGTAGTTGAGGAAGGGCGCGTAGTTGACGTAGGGCTCCGGCGACGGGTGATGATCCTCGTCGACGATGACGCAGGCGGGGAGCAGAGCGACGAGAGCAAGGGCGATGCGCGTCATGGGGACCTCCGAGACGGCGGTTCGTGCCGTCCGTGCTGACCGTGGGACGCGGGACCCCAGGCAGATATTCGAAGGCCGGTGAGAAATTCTTTCAAGCAGGCGAAGGAGGCAGGCGGTTACGGGGTGCCCGTCCACGAGGAGCTCCCATTCTCGCGCGCATCCGTCTGACCCAGGACACCATCGGCCCCGTCGCCCGCGGCCACCCCTGGGTCTACATGGAGGGGCTGGCGGCGCCCTCCGAGCTGCCCGAGCCAGGGACGCTGGCGCTGCTGGTGGACGGGCGCGACAAGCCCGTGGCCTTCGCGATCAGCGATCGGGGCGAGGTGGCGGCGCGCATCCTGGGGCGCACGCCGGAGACGCTGGAGCGCCTGCTCCCCCGCCGGATTCAGGACGCCGCCGCGGGCAGAGCCGGCCTCCTCCCTCCCGAGACGGAGGCCTGGCGCGTGGTGAACGGCGAGGGGGACGGCCTGCCGGGCGTGGTGGTGGACCGCTATGGGCCGGTGGCCGTGCTGCGCCTGTACGCCGCCTGCTGGGAGCCGCACCTGGACCTGCTGGTGGCGGCGATCGCGAAGCTGCCGGGCGTAGGGACGATCCTGCGCCGCTTCGGGGTGCGCCGCGTGGACGGGCGAGAAGGGGTGGAGCGCCTCTGGGGTCCGCCCGTGGCCGAGCCGCTGGTGGTGAAAGAGAGCGGGCTTCGGTTCCTGGTGCGCCCGTCGGAGGGCCAGAAGACGGGGCTCTTCCTGGACCAGCGCGAGCACCGCCGCTGGATTCGCGAGCGCGCCGCGGGTCGCACCGTCCTCGATCTCTTCGCCTACACCGGGGGCTTCTCCGTCTACGCCGCGGCGGGCGGCGCGAAGCGGGTGTGCACCGTGGACGCCTCGGCGCCAGCCCTGGCCGACGCGCGCGAGAACTTCACCCTCAACGGGCTCGACCCGGGCGCCCACGCCTTCGTCGTCACCGACGCCTTCACCTGGGCGCCCGAAGGGGGTCAGGACCTCGTCATCTGCGACCCGCCCTCGCTGACCCACGGCCAGCGCTCGGACGCCGCGGCGCGCAACGCCTACCGCGATCTCGCCGCGCGCTGCGGGCCCTGGGTAGGCTCGGGCGGCCTCCTGGCGACGGCGAGCTGCACCGCCCGCCTCTCCATGGATCGCTGGGAGCAGTCGGTGCGCGAGGGTCTACGAAAGACAGGGCGGTGGTCCTGGCTGTGGCGCGCCGCCGAGCCCCCCGACCACC
>CAZKWG010000073.1:0-16997 GCA_964556105.1 uncultured Enterobacterales bacterium
GTCGTGCCTAAGTTGTTGTAGTAGCTTGAGGTGTTGGGATGCCGTTAGCCCAGCAGCTCTCGCCTGAGGTCAAGCGCTCGGGTATTAAACTCCATGGCCTTGCGGTGCTCACCCAGCGCACCATGGCTCGAGCCGACATTGTTGTATGTGCGTGCGGTGTCGGGATGCCACTCGCCCAGCTGCTCTCGCGTGAGGTCGAGCGCACGGGTCAGAAATTCCAGGGCCTTGCGGTGGTCCCCCAGCGCGCCATGGGTCATGCCGACGTTGTTGTACGAGGTTGCGGTGTCGGGATGTCGCTCGCCCAGCAGCTCCTGGCGCGTCGCGAGCGCCCACTCGGCGTCGGCCAGGGCCGGTGCATGCCTTCCGAGGTGCGTCCGAATTGTCCCCCTGTCCGCCCTCAGGTGCGCCTCCAGCAGCCGATCTTCAAGGGAGAGGTGTTCCAGCACCCGAAGCGCCCCGTCGATCTCGCGAAGGCTCCGCTCGTATTCCCCCCGGTGCCAGGCCGGGTAGGCCCGCAGCCAGCGCAACCGGACCCGCGCGTCCGCCTCAACCAGCTCGTCTGCCGCCGCGATCCAGGCGTCCACGTGGTTCAGCTCGGCCTCGTAGGCGTCCAGATCGCTGAAGTCCTGCCTTCGCGCCTCAAACCAGGGCGCGATGCGGCCCAGTACCTTACGTGCCAGCTCACCCGAGCTCAGCAGCGGACGCTCTCTCCGGCGCACCTCCTGTACCAACCGGTGCATCCGGAAACGGGGCTCCGCTCCATCGCGTGCGCCCCGCTCCAGGCGCAGGACCCGCAGCGCCTCGGCCAGATCCACGCCGTCGCGCAGCACGTCTGGGTCTGCTGGATCCACGAGCTGCACCAGCAGGGACCAGCCCATGGAAGCGGAGGCGCTCCAGGCGAGGATGTCCAGCGCCTGCTCCAGGCCCGGGTGCTCTTCCAGCAACGGGCCGGTGATGCGCAGGGTGTTGGCCAGGTTGGCCTCGTGCGCGGTCGCGCTGCGCTCTGGAAAACGTGGCTCGGCTCGCGCGGTGTCATCGATGCCCTTGCGCCTCAGCAGCTCGGCGTACTCCTGAAAGCTGCGCGAGGTGCGGCGCCGCAGGTAGGCGCCAGCCAGCTCGATGGCCAGCGGCAGGCCATCCAGATTCCTACAGATAGCGTCGGCCGCGGCCTCCTCCCCAGGCCCTACGGGGGGCCTGCCCGCTTCGCTCTCCAGCAGGGCGCGTGCCAGGGGAAGGTCCAGCAGCGCCACCCGCACCTGCTGAAAAGCCGGCTGCTCCAGCCGACTGGTGAGGAGCACCTGATTGCCTGGTCCAGGCGATGGACGCAGATCCGCCGCCGCTACCGGTCGCTCCAGGTTGTCGAACACAAAGAGCGCGTCGCGCGCCGTTCGGAGCCGGTTCAGGCCGATCTGGAGCTTGGTGGCGTGATCGGTCGAGGGGTGCAGCCAGCCCGCTTCATCCACCAGCCGCAGCACCTGGCTCTCGATGTCCTGGTCGGCGATGAACCAGTAGACCCCGCCCGGGTAGTCGGCGCGGCGGCGCCAGCAGTGCTCGACGGCGAGCTGGGTCTTGCCGATGCAGCCCAGGCCGGTGAAAGCGGCGGCGTGGCCGATGGCCGTCGGACGCCCTCGGGAGAGCTCTGCTCGGATCTGCGTCAGGGCCTCCTCGCCGCCGATCAGGCCGTCACCTTTCGGCTGAAACGGCACGAAGAACCAGGGGCGGGAGATGTCGAATTCCGTGCTGGCCACAACCGGCGCGGGCGCCTGCTCCCGAACCTGCGGGGTGGGCGGGCTCGCCAGCCAGTGAAGCAGCTCGGGCAACAGCTCGTGACTCGGGTAGTCCACGACCTCGATGCCGAGGCGCTGAAGGCGCTTGACCTCGATCTGGCGCTCGACCTTTCCCAGCCACCAGTGACGGCGAAGGCCACCCTCGGGCTGGAAGTCCTGCTCGAACTCGTCGAGAAGCACGCCAAGGTGTGGCTCAGACAGGGAAGAGCCCAGGAACAGCAGGTGTCGGCTGCTCAGGAGCGTCTTCACCGCTGCGCGCCAGGCGGGCGAGCCGCTCAACAGGCGCCGGTAGTCCCTGGCCGTGAGCACACAGGTCTCAGGCTTCGCTGCGTCGCCATGCAAGTGAAAGACCCAGGGCACTGGCTCACTCAGGTGGCCAAGACTGGGACCGTCCCCGGGTAGCACCACATTGGCGGCGCGCTTGAGCTGCGCCGAGACCGCGTCCTTCAACCAGGGGTCGTAGTTGGTCGTGATGAAGTGGTCCGTAGGCAGCGCCGCCACGGCGTCGTACACGGCAGGGCGCTCCCTGTCGGGCCGGCGGTAAGCCCGTGTGATCACCTCCCGTATACGCGCCGGGCCGACCTCGCTCATGCCCGCGAGCGCGTCGGCGACCTCCAGATAGTTCGCCCGATCAATCTCAGCGCGCAGCTCGGCCTGCTCCGCGGCTGGCGCGAACGAGAGCAGCTCGACGAGCAGGTCGTTCCAGGACAGGAGCCCCCGTGAGAGCCCCGAGCCGACGAAGGGCACGACCGCGTTGCGCCCACCACGGTGAAGCTTCTCCCTCAAGGGCGCGAGCTGCCGTCGCAGCGCCTCAGGAAGGCTCAAGGGTCCGTCCACCAGCTCGGGCGCGAAGATCGTCACCGGTTAAGCTCCTGCGCTGTCTCACCTATGGCGCGACACGGCTACGCGCATGCCCCCTGCATGCCAGACTGGCGTCGCTCGCGGGGACGGCGACGATCTCCTCGCGGGTGGAGATGGGCTCGGTCAGCATGCGCGCCACCGAGCACAGGCCGACCTCACAGCGGTTGTGGGTCTCCAGGTTCAACCCACCAATTCCCGGAGACCAGATGAGCCGGCTGGCGGGGGGCGACCCGCCCGATTTTCCGGATCTCGCAGCGGCGCCGGAGGCTGCGGAGCCTGCTGCTGGCGCTCAAGTGCTGGGCGGACCGCTTCCTTTGGGCCGGCTCCGCCGAGGAGCTGCTGGGCGCCGAAGGCAGAGCGGGCACCAGCGGCAGCGGCGCGCTCAACAAGGCGTCGGACCGCTCGCCAGATGAATCAGCTACCGAGCAGCCTGACCAGGCCAGCGTAAGGCGTCGACTGGAGCAGCTCCCAGAACGCCCGATCCGCCGTGAGGAGCGTGGCTCCGCGGAGCTCGGCCAGCGCGAGATATGCGCAGTCGTAGACGGGATGACCGAGCTCGACGGCGAGCTCGTGTGCGCGGAGGAACACGCGGAAGGCCGGGTATACGTCGTCGAACATGGACCTCAGGTCGAACAGCGCCTGACGGACCAGATCGGGCGTTGCCTCTCCCGTGGCGAGCTTTCTCTGCAGGGCGCTGGAGACCTCCAGAAAGATGAAGTCCGGCGCGATCAGCCAGACGTCTTCATCAAAGACGCTCAGAGCTGCACGTTGCAGATTCTCGGGGACGAACCACTGGATCGCCACGCTGGCGTCAACGACGATGACCTGGGAAAACGTCACGATCCTCCCGGATCAAGGCGACGCTGTCGGTCAGCTGCGGGGGCATCTGGGCGGAGACCTGCTCAGCACGGGCGCGCCGCTCCGCCCCGCTCAGCGGCGCGGGGTTCCGCCAGACCAGGGACAGCGTCTCCTCGCTGATCTCGTCCTGGGCTGGGAGCGTCTGCGTTGATCGGGCCATGGTGACCTCCACCCGGATCCGTAGCAAGCGCTTCCCTGGACCGCCCCCATTGGTGGAGACGAGGGGACTCGAACCCCTGACATCCTGCTTGCAAAGCAGGCGCTCTCCCAGCTGAGCTACGCCCCCGTAGGTCCGGGCCCGCCCTGTCGTTGGCGGACTGCGCAGGGACCTGCGCGCGGAGGAGGTTGTGTGGTGGGCCCGGGCTGACTTGAACAGCCGACCTCGCGCTTATCAGGCGCGCGCTCTAACCACCTGAGCTACGAGCCCACACTCCCGCCTCCCAGCGAGCCGTCCCCATTTATAGGCAGGGATGCTCGGCGTCAAGGGCGTTGACCCTCAGAACGACTCGGATTCCGCCTGGAAGCCGTTCGGGGTCCCGTCTGCGAGGGTGCAGTCGGGATCGAGGGCGTCGATCAGCGTGTCCTCATCGTTGTCCAGGCCGTCATAGCAGGTCAGGACGAGCCCGCCGGAGCTGGTGGGCTCGGTGTCCTCTGCGTCGTAGCTCGGGTACTCGCAGCCGGGATCGTTCTGGTCGGTGTAACCGTCCAGATCGTTGTCCTCGCCGTCGTCGCAGCCCTCGCGGGGGTTCGGCGCCTCCTTGCTGGAGTCGGCGCCGGCCTCGAGGCAGAAGGGATCGAGGGCGTCGATGTCGCCGTTGCCGTCGTCGTCGAGGCCGTTGTTGCAGACGTCCTCCCCGAAGCCCAGCTCCTCCTGGCCGTCCTCGCAGTCGGGGTCGGCCCGGTCGATCCAGCCGTCGGCGTCGTCATCGACCTCGTCGCAGCAGGAGATGTCCACGGTGCCGCCGTCCTCGGAGAGACCGGCGATGCACTCGCAGTCCTCCTCGTCGGTGAAGCCGTCGCGGTCGTTGTCGCGGCCGTCCGAGCAGTTGTCCTCGCCGTCGTTGGCGTCCTCGCAGGTGCTGTCCGCCCCGTCGATCTCGCCGTCCTCGTCGTTGTCCAGGCCGTCGTTGCAGGTCGAGTCGCCAAAGCCGAGCTCTTCGGTCCCGTCGCGGTTGCAGTCGGGATCCTCGTCGTCGGCCCAGCCGTCGCCGTCGTTGTCCTGGCAGTCGCCGCAGCCGTCCTGGTCGAGCGGGTGGTCCCAGCCGCTGGCGCCCAGCTCGGCGTTGACGAAGGCGAAGACGACCTCCCCCTGCTCGGTGTTGACGCGGTACTCGACCACGCGAGCGAGGCTGAGCAGCAGGTAGGCGTAGTTGACCCCCGCCGAAGACGAGAGGCGCGTGCCGCCAAAGCTCGCATCAATGGTCGGGAACTCGTAGAGCACCCAGGCGGGCATCTCCAGGGCGCCGGCGCTGTCGGGCACCTCGATGCTGGCGCGTGCCGAGTAGCCCTCGAGGCCGAGCCAGGAGAAGGCGCCGTAGATGACCGAGGCGCTGACGTATACGCGCACGTCCTCGACCACGCCGTTCGGATTGGCCGCCTGCGCCGCGGCGAGCAGGGCCTCCTCGTCCTCCTCGGTAGGCAGCCACTCCCAGCGCAGGGCCGTCTCGTCCAGGGTGGCGCGGCCGTCCTTGTTGTCGTCGAAGCAGGTGTTGACGCCGTAGCCGCCCCAGAGGGCCTGCTGCTCCGCGTCGTCCTCGGAGACCGTGAAGCCCTTGGTGCCGCGCGCCGAGAAGCGCTCGGGCAGGAAGAGCGTGACGCCGTCCTGGTCATCCGACGGGTCGAGGTCCAGCACCACCTCGGTCGCGGCGTCCTCCAGGATCTCCTTGTCCTGGGTGACGGCGGCGATGGGGTCGATGGAGAAGCCCTCGCTGTCCGTGACCGGCCAGTCCAGGACGTAGCGCGGGTCGCGCACGGTGGTCGAGGGCGCCTTGCAGAACTCCAGCTTCGAGCGGTCGTACTGCAGCTCTCCCGGGCCGTCGCAGTCCAGGCCGTCCGACAGGCGTCCGTTGACCGTCAGCCGGTCAAAGCTCACGCCGCCCTCCGTCCCGCCCAGGTATGTGAAGTCGTAGTCGGGCCGATAGCAGATGTTCCTATCCGCTTTGTTCAGCCGGTCCGCGCTGGGGATCTCCAGCACCAGGCGGTCCCCGATGTCCACGCGCAGATCGTCCACCCACTCCGCGTACAGCGCGGTGTCGGGGATCTCGAACTTCCACTCCCCCGCCGTGTCCGCCGCGCCCCAGTAGCCGACCAGCGGCGTGTGGACGCGGGGGTAGGCGATCTCGTAGAGCTCGGCGCCGCCGTCCAGCAGATAATCCCCGGAGAAGCTGAGCTCGGAGATCATCACGTAGGCGGTCTGGCCGGAGGTGACGTCGTCCACGGTGTAGGTGTAGCCGTCCTCCAGCGTGGCCTGGCCATCGAGGGTGCCGACGGTGACGTCCACCGGGCCGCCCTCGATGGGGCCGTGCGGGGCCACCACCACGATCTCCGTGTCGGAGACCGAGAGGATCTCGGCGTTGCGCCCGTTGAAGACCACCATCACCTGGCTCGGGTCGTCGCCGAAGTTCGAGCCCTGGATGGTGAGCGTCTGGCCGCCGACGTTGCCGGTCTCGTCGTCGGGCGTGACGCCGCTGAGCGTGGGCGGCGTGCCGCCCTCGTCGTAGTACGCCGGGTTGTCGCCGAGGTTGACAGGGCCACAGCCGAGGAGGAGGAGGAGCAGGAAAGGAGATCGCGGATGCATGGTGGGCTCCTCCCGGCTCACTGGCCGTACCAGAAACGGCCGAGCTGGACTGCGCGGCTGACGACGAGAAGAGGGCTGATCTCGCGGCGTTTGCCGTGTGCGTCGCGCACCGGCGGGGTGGCGATGGCCGCGCTGGTCGAGCGGGTGAAGTAGAAGACCGCGCCGCCGCTCCCGTGGAGCTGGGCGTAGGCCAGGGCGTCGGCGACGACCTCTTCGGTGAGCAGGAACTCGGCGATGTCCTCGCCGGCCTGCTCCGGCAGCGTGCAGGTGACCTCGACGATGGCGTTCGTCGGATCGCCCTGGAGCGAGGGGATCAGGCTGCCGTCGGCCTGCTCGAAGGCGTCGTCGAAGACCCAGGTGATGTCCTCGTCGTCCTCGCAGGTCTGAGCCGCGCGGCGGCCGGTGGGGATCTCGGCGCCGGCCGGGATGTCCCCGTCCTCCTGCGCGGCGGCCCAGCCCTCGGAGAGCGGCACGTAGCTCTCGGCGTCCTCGTCGTACCAGCTGGCCTCGGCGGGGTCTCCCTCGACGACGCCGACCAGGAAGCTCTCGCTCTCGCGGTCTACCTCGCCCAGGAAGCGCACCGTGATGCTCACGGTCTCGCCGACGCTCTCGGCGGGCGGGGTCCACTGGAAGAGCACGCCGCCGTCCGTCTCCCAGGGAGCGGTGTACATCTGCGGAGCGCCCTCGTTCTCGTTGGCCAGCGCCCCGCAGGCGTCGGGCGAGTCCGGGTTGCTGGTGGGCGTGACGTACTTGAGGCAGGTCGAGACCGCCTCACCGTCCGTCAGCAGCACGCCGTCCGCGTCATAGCGAGGGCCGGTCCAGCTCATGCGGACGCCGTCTGGCCGGTTCGGCAGGGTCAGGGCGCGGTTCTCCCCGAGCGCGCTGAGCGGCATGGGGATGGAGCCGACCAGCGCCGTAGACGGCGGGGCGCCACCGGGGAAGCCGAGCGTCATCTCCTGGCCGAAGCCGAAGTTCGACTTCCGCATGACCTCCTCGGTCATGGCGCTCGGATCGGTGGAGTCCTCGCCGGTGACGTAGCGGGTCTGCGCGGTCGGACGCCAGGTCTCGAGGCCGAAGTAGTAGGTGAACGCGTCCCGCGCGTCCGGCGGGTAGATGGCGGGGGTGCGCTCGAAGGCCACCCCGGTCTGCCCGTCCTCGCTGTCGAAGGAGATCGTGTTGCCCACGTCCGCCAGGCTGTTGACGAAGGAGAAGGGCTCGTAGACCGTCTGGCAGGTCCCTACCGTCTTCGGCGGCGAGGCGAAGGTGCCGAGCAGCGCGTCGGGGGCGGGCATGTCCGAGTCCATGACGAAGGCCAGCCCGTAGACCATGGCGTAGGGCGCCTTGAAGCCGCTCAAGGACGGACCGACCGGGTCGAAGGAGACCAGGCCCATCAGCGCCAGCGGGAGCTGCCCGCCGGCGAAGTCTACCCAGGAGTACTCGACGATCCCGCCGTAGAGCTCGGCTTCGGGGCCGATCTCTTCCGGATCGAGCCCGACGCCGACGGACTTGACGTCAGACGGGCTGAGCTCGCGGCCGCAGGCCGTGGAGAGCAGGAGGAGCGCGGTCAAGAGGGTCCTGTTCATGGCAACTCCTACCAGCCTGTCCCGAAGCCGAGGTAGACGCGCGGCCCGGGCTTTTCGGTCTCATTGGAGAGGGTGTCGGCGATGGCGTTCTCGCTCGTGTCGAAGATCCCGTCCCCGTTGACGTCGCCGGTTCCACCGACCTCCTGGAAGCCGTAGGCGACGCGCACGAAGCTGTCCCAGGGCATCCCGTGGAAGATGGTCGCCTGCACGCGCAGCTCAGCGCTCAGATCGGTCAACAGCACGTTCCCGTTCTTGTACGCCTTGTCCACGAAGGGGATCTCGCGGTGGACGTCCGCCGGGTCGATGGCCACGCTGTCTCCGAACAGGGCGCCCTTGGAGGGCACGCCCTCCTGGAGCTGGTAGGACCAGAGGTTTCCGGCCGTGCCGCCCACCTGCGCGAAGATGCCGTGGATGAAGAAGGGCCCGGCCTTCTTGGCGATGTACTGGTTGATCGGGAAGCGGTAGGCCAGGTTCAGGATGGCCATCGTCTCGCCGCTCAGGCTGTACGGAGGGTAGCCGGCGAACTGCGTGTTCGGCCGCAGCGTGCCTGAGCCCCAGAAGTAGGGGTGCTGGCCGCCGGCGTTGAACTCGTCGTTGACGTCCACGTTCCGGTCGATGTAGCCCACCTGCCCGTCAATCTGGATGACGTGGTTGTGGTCCTTCGCCTTCTTGAGCAGCGGGATGCCGAACAGTGCCGGCATGCGGATGTTCTCGGTCCAGCGCAGCTCGATCTTGTTGTACTGGTAGTTGTCCAGCTCCATGCCGTCATCGACCGCCACGCCGCCGTAGGGCTCGTAGACGATGTCGGTCCAGGCATGGTTGTAGATGAGGTCGATGGTGCGGCCGGTGAACGTGTTCGGCCGGTAGGCCGCCGCGCCCGCGGTGCTGAAGATCGCCTCGAAGCCGACCTCCGCCTCGCGCAGGTAGGGGACGAAGGCCCCGTCGCCCGTGCCCTTGAACCCGTAGTCCAGGTAGCGGCTGAAGGCGTAGGTCGTGAACTTCCCGTTCCAGGTGTAGTCGAGGTTCAGCGCGGCGATGTTCGCGTACTGGGCGTTGCGGACCTCCCAGGAGGTCTGGTCCTCGGTCGTAGACGGGTCCTCGTCCTCGTCCAACAGGTAGCCCGACGTGGTCTTCACCTCGTAGTGGTAGGCGGTCGCCGTGATCGTCGTCGGCAGCATGTTGTTGAAGTACTGGGCGAGGAAGAGGTTGTCCTCGCCGAGCAGGGTGTACAGGAAGAGGCCGTTCTTCTCGACATAGTCCTGCGCGAAGACCTGCACGCCCGCCTGAAGACCCAGGTTCGTCTGGGAGTCGTTCTCCACGCGGAACATCGGCACGGCGGTCGGCGCCATGTAGTTGGACGGCTTCGCCTTGTACTCCACCGACTCAAACGTGCTCAGATCCTCGCTGAAGGCCAGATCCGCCGCCGCCTGGGCTGGCGTGAAGTCCGTCTCGAACAGGTGATCGGCCGACGCGTTCATGAACGCGTCTCCCGCCAGCCCGTAGAACTTCCAGCCATACGAGCTGTAGTAGACGTAGAGCAGGTTCCCGTCGGGCGTGATCACCGGGCACTCGGCGCCGCCGATCACGTTGGTCACCTGGCGGAAGGCGCCGGTCTCGACCTCATAGGAGTAGATGTTGAACACGCCGCCCGGGTCGGACGAGAAGTAGATCTTCCCGTCGTTCGCCCAGTAGGGGTCCTGATCCTCCCAGCCGTCCATGTTGATCGGGGCGAGCCCGCTGCCGTCGGCGTTGATGAGGTAGAGGTTCTTCTGGTAGTTGCGCATGATCGCGAACACCAGCTTCTTGCCGTCGGGCGACCAGTCCACCTGCTGCAGCCAGGAGCCGTCCTTGAAGTTCGTCAGGTACTTCTTGTCCGAGCCGTCCAGGTTGATCGTGACGAGGTTCATCGATCCGTCGGCGTACTCGAAGTAGGCCACCCGGGCGCCGTCGGGGCTGACCGCCGGGTCCGTGCCGCGCAGCGTGTTGGGGATGGGGCGGTAGGTCCCCTTCTCCGGCAGCAGCGCCTTCTTGCCCATGCTCCGACCCAGCCGGGTCCTCACCGTGTCCCCCTGCTTCGTCTCCACCTCTTCGACCGGCAGCTCGTAGTACCAGAGCTGCTTGAAGTCGTAGCCGTCCGTCTCCAGCCGGATCCCGGTGAGCCACTCCCCGAACTTCGGGATCATGTGCTCCGTGCCGCTCACCACTACGGCGTCCTTGCCGGGGATGAAGTCCCAGGCGTCGCCGAAGTTCAGCGGCGCGCCGGTCGAGAGCAGGGAGTTGTTCTCCGCCGAGCCCGGATCGCGGGCCGGGTGGCCGGAGAAGGCCGGGTAGCTGCGCTCGTCCAGCGCCGAGATGCCCAGGCCGAAGCCGGAGTTCACGCCGAGCAGGGTCCCGTCCTGGTTCATGCGCGGGTAGAAGGTGTAGCGGCCCGTCTTCTCGCGGGCCTTCTCCCGCTCATACCACTTCTTCTTCATCCACTTGTCGCGGCCGTCGGGGTCGGTGTACTCCCAGTCGGCGGCCTTCAGGTTGTTCAGCTCGCGCCCCGCGACCTCGCCGCGGGCGCGGATGGCGTCGGCCTGCGCCCCGTAGGTCTCCTTCGCGTAGACCACCCAGTCGTTGTACAGCGTCTCGGCGTCGTAGCCGGTGACGTCCTTGATGACGCTCTCCCAGGAGAGGCGCCAGCCCTGCTGGCCGCCGCGCACGGCGAACTCGGCGTAGACCGTGTCGCCGAAGCGCTGGCGCAGGTACTGCCCGAAGCTGTAGCCCTGCTGGTAGTAGCGCTCGGGGTCGCGCCACCAGTTGCCCTTGCCCGCCCGGTCGTGCCACTCGTCATAGGTCAGCAGGCGGTCCTCGAGCACCGTGGTGCGCAGCACCATGTCGCGCTTCGAGGTCCAGGTGTTGTAGCCCGTGTTGTCCGACCAGAACTCCGCGCCGCCCTCCGTCCAGAACACCGAGTCGGAGTCGCCGATGAAGATCTCCCCGCCCGTGCCCGTGTTGCGGATCCCGTCCTGGTAGAGCCCGCCCACCAGCACGCCCTGCGAGCCCTCGGCCGTCCAGCCGTTCGCCTTCAAGCTGACGACGTGGGCGAACTCGTGGACCAGCACGTCGCTGAACCACTCCATGTGGCCGCGCTCGCGGTAGAACCAGGAGCCCGGGTTCGCCGAGATCGCGATCCAGTCCCAGCTCGGGATGGTGAAGCCCTCCAGCTCATCGGTCTGCTCGAGCAGGACGATGTGGATCTTCTCCTTCAAGTAGTAGTTGAATTCCCGGCACATCGGCTCCCACATCTCGTCGGCGACCTTGGCGACCTTGCGCGCGGCCCACTCGGCGGACAGGTAGTGCTCGTTGCCCTCCTCGCGGGAGACCTTGGAGACCGGGTAGTGGACGACGAAGTGTTCGCCCTCGATGGTCAACCACTTCAGGTCGTTGTGGTTGTAGGGAAAGACGAACTTTCCGGCCTCGGCGGTGCTGGGCATCCCCGCGGCGAGAGAGAGCACCCCGAAGGCGAGGCACTGGGAGGCAAGGCGTGCGAAATTGCGGAGCATCGGAGTCCTCGCCTCAGTAGCGGAGCTCGACGGCGCCGTGGAAGGTGGGGCCGCGGGTGGGATGGAGATCCTCGATGGGGAAGAACTGAAGGTCTTCGCCGCGCATCGGGAGGGAGACCGCGAGATCCAGGTCGAGGCCGCGCGTGATGTGGACGATGGCGCCCGGCTTCAGGTCGAGCGACCAGCCGCCGGAGCCCTCCACCTCGTCGAGGTTGCGATCGCCGAAGAGGCCCTCGCTGGTCTGGCCGATTCGGGTGGGATCGCGCATGACCAGCGTGCCGACGGCGTAGGGCGCCACCGGCCCGAGCTGAAGCAGCAGCTCAGCGTCGGAGATCACCTGGTTGCCCGGCTTGATGCGGGCGTTGAACTGGCTGTTCTCCGTCTCCACCAGCCACTGGACCGTGTTGGAGAAGCGGTTCATGTAGGCCACGCCCAGCGTCACCGCCGCCGGTCCCACCTGCTGCTTGCCGCGCAGGCCCAGCGTGAGATCCGGCGTGCCCGTGGTCAGCACGATGTTGGTGAAGCTGTTCGCCTGCCCGGTGTAGTTTCCCGGGGACTCGTTGGCCGCCGGCGCCTTGTATTTGACGTAGGCGACGAGGTCCGTGGTGGGCGCCTGGCGCTGGAAGAGGTCCAGCGCGTAGCCGAAGGTGGGGTCGCCGATCCCGAACGTCGTGATGTCGGTGCCGAGGTCCGGGTTCGAGAGCTGCGCGTAGTGCGTCCGGAAGGTCCAGAAGAGCTCGCCGCGGCGCGCGATGCCGTACCGGACCGCCAGCGACTCCGTCGTGTACAGCCAGCTCGCGCTGGCGAAGTCCACCGCCTCTCCGTTCTCGCTCCAGTAGCCGTCGGCGGTCTTGACGTCGGCGGCGAGGCCGAACTCCAGCCATCCCCGCGGCATGTTCAGCGGCCGCTCCATCTCCCGGGCCGGGAGCGTCTCGCGCATGGTCTTGGTCTCGAAGGCGGCGCCGAAGGCGGACTGCGAGAGCAGGCCGACAGCGACCGCCAGGAGGGCGGCAGGCTTCATGGGGGTATCCGGAGAGGCAGGCGGTTCTGGAGCGAAAGCACCTTATTTCACGGCCACCGCGGGCGGTCAAGCTGTCGCGGCGGCCTTGCCAGAAGTGAGCGGAACGACTACTTCGGAGAGCCCTGGCTGACCCTTCCTGAGGTGAGATGTGGCAGACCTGCGGCGCCTGTTAACCCTCGCGGTCCTTCCTCTCGCGAGCCTCGCCGCAGGGGCTGGGCTGGGCGGATGTGAATTTCTGCCCTACGCCGTGCGAGGCGATGGTCCTGCCATCGTCGGCCAGGACGTGCGGCTGACCATCCTCCACACCTCGGACATCCACTCGCGGCTCATCGAATACGACTTCGATCCGAGCTTTACGGACAACCAGCTCGGGCTGGCCGACGAGATGGGGCCCTACGGGGGCATCGCCGAGATCGGTACGATCCTGGAGGATCAGCGGTCGAAGGCGAGCCGCGTGCTCCACCTGGACAGCGGCGACTGCTTTCAGGGGGCGATCATCTTCAACGAGTTCGGCGGCGAGGCGGAGATGCGCCTGCAGAGCGCCGTCGGGCTCGACGCGGCCGTGGTGGCGAACCACGAGTTCGACAAGGGCGCGCAGAACCTCGCCGATCAGTACGGCGCCTGGGGAAATTTCGCGCTGCTGGCCGCCAACTACGACCTGCGCGACAGCACCCTGCCCTGGGCGACCCAGCTCGAGGAGCAGATCCTCCCGTCGAAGCTCTATGATCTCGACGGCCTGCGCGTCGGCGTCATCGGGCTGGGCAACCTGAGCTCGCTCAATAGCATCTACGACCAGTCGAACTCGATGGGCATCATGGTCATCGAGGCGGAGGAGGCCGTCCGCAACGAGGCCAGCATCCTCGAGAGCCAGGGCGCCGACCTCATCGTCGTCGTCAGCCACATGGGCGTCGAGAACGACGTGGAGCTGGCCAACGCGCTCCCGGAGATCGACATCGTCATCGGCGGCCACAACCACGTCGCGCTCAATCCACCCCTGGTCGTAGAGAACGACGAGACCGGCAAGCGTGTCCCCATCGTGCACTCGGGCGCCTTCGCCAAGTTCGTCGGGCGCCTGGACGTGGTCGTGCGCGACGGCGAGGTCCTCTCCCACGCGTACACGCTCTTCCCCGTGGACAAGACCGTCACCCCCGACCCGGAGATCATGGACATCCTGGAGGAGTACCAGGAGGTCCTGGACAGCGACTACAACGTGGACCAGGTGCTGGGCTACGCCACCGAGACGCTCTTCCGCTACGGCAGCACCGGCGGCGACAGCATGCTCGGCAACCTGACGGCGGAGGCCATGCGCTTCTACCCCGGCGTCGAGACCGAGATCGCGCTCACGAACACGCTCGGCATCCGCGCCGACATCCCGAGCGGCGACATCACGCTGGACGCCCTCTACAACGCCATGCCCTTCGACAACTCGATCACCACGATGTTCCTGTCCGGGCGCGAGGTGCAGGAGCTGCTCGACTACGTCTCCAGCCGCTCGGCGGAGCGCGGCTGCAGCGCGCAGGCGCAGGTGGCGGGCATCCGCTTCACGATGAACTGCCTCACGGCCACGGCGGAGGACATCCTGATCAACGGCGTGCCGCTGGACCTCGAGGGCACCTACGAGCTCGCCACCAACGACTACATCGCGCACGGCGGCTCGGGCTTCGAGGTGCTCGAGCGCAACACCACGCAGGTCGACACCGGCATCTCCATCCGCGACGTCGTCAAGACCGCCATCCTCAAGTACCAGACCCTCCCCCAGCCCGAATCCGACGTCTGCGTCGAGGACGGGCGGATCACCCCGGTGTACTGATGCTGACCGCCCTCCTCCTCCTCAGCCTCGGGTGCACCCGGCAGGGCTCGGACAAGCTCCGGGTCGAGCCCACCTTCGTCACGGTCGAGCTTCAGGGTGAGCTCGGCACGGAGGAGGCGCCGCTGCCGTTCACGACGGAGCCCCAGAGCTGGACGATCAACGTCTCCACCCTGGACAAGGACGGGGACGCCTATGACTTCGACGGCGATCTCAAGCTGAAGACGCGGCCGGGCAACCTGGACATGGACGCCTGGGTCACGCTCACGGACGGGGTGTGGTCGGGCGAGGTCCTCTTCCACGCCGGCTTCGGGCCGACGCGCATCTGGGTCTCCGACGAGGGGGACAAGAACGCCGACTCTGGCCGCGAGCCGAGCTGGGCCACGGGCGTCTCCGAGCCCATCTGGTACGCCCGCCCCACCATCGCCGAGATGCAGACCAACGCCGACTACGAGACGAACAACCTGGAGGGCGAGTTCGCCGAGCTGCGCGTCATCGACCGCCAGGTGGTCGTCACGGCGCTCGGGACCTCGGGCTACTGGGTCACCGATCTCGCCGACCCGGTGGGCGGCTACAACTCGCTCTTCGTCTACACCTTCAACGAGCCGCGCGACGTCGCGCTGGGGGATCAGCTCGCGGAGCTGGCCGGCGGCGACAACGAGTACCTGGGGGCCACGCAGCTCTCCTGGCCGACCTGGACGCTCGTGGAGGGCGCCGAGCTCACGCCGCCGGACGCCTTCGTGCTGGACAGCGCGACGGCCTGCGACGACAACCTCATGGAGGGCCTCGAGGCCTCGCTGGTCGAGGTCCAGAACGCGACCATCCCCAGCTCGTTCACCGAGGGCAACGAGGACTACACCACCTGGCAGGAGTACGGCCAGTGGCCGATCGAGCTGGAGGACGGCGCCTGCACGGTCTATGTCTCCGCCGAGACCGTCGCGCCCGACTTCTCTCCCGCCGGCCTGGCCGGCGAGAACCTGGGCACGATCCGCGGGATGCTCACCCAGATCTGGGACGCCTGGATCCTCCTGCCGCGCAGCGCCGCCGACATCGGCGCCGACGCGGCCGCGCGCCCCTCGACGCCGACCGCTGGTCCCTCCCCTCGCCCTTCGCTCCCCCGGGCACAGCCGCGCCGCGCCCCCTGACGAACCCCGCATCCAACCGAGGCTCCCGTGACGCTGCTCCTCCTGCTCTCCTCTCTCGCCCAGGCGAGCGACTTCATGGACGTCTGGGTGACCACGGCGTTCGAGGACACGAACCTGCTCGCCGGGCCGGACGCCTACAGCCCGTCCGCCAACTTCGTCGAGCGCGGCAACCGGACCTTCTTCGAGAACTACGAGAGCCAGTTCAGCGACGACATCAGCCGCGCCAACCTGGTCTTGTACAAGCGCTCGGACTCCTGGTTCAAGGACTGGTACGCGGAGGCCGCCTTCGTCCTGCGCTATACGCCGTACCTCGACCCGGCCAAGACCAAGCCTGGGGTGGAGATCCGCGACGACGGCTCCTATGTGCGCCTGGTGCGCGAGCTCGGCGGGAAGAACCACACCCTGTCGCTGACCGGCTACGCGGTCGACGCCGGGCGCTTCCGGCTGGGCTACTCCTATGACCTGACCTGGGGCGGCAAGGAGATCTACTCGTTCACCACGGGCGCGGCGCCCGGCGTGCGCCTGCAGTGGCAGAACCGCGGGAACTACGCCTTCCTCGGCGCCAAGTCCAGCGTGGGCGACTACATCTACTACGACGAGGAGACCGGCTACCGCGAGACCCGCAACCAGGCCTACTACGGCGTGCTGGCCGGCGGCGGGGTGGAGCTGGCCGACCGGCTGCGCATCGAGGCGGGGGCGGGCTCCTTCGACCAGGGCCAGATCCTCAACATCACCGACACCTCGAGCGAGCTGTACGGCGCGCCGATCAACGCCTTCGGCTTCTGCGGCCAGCTGGCCTGGCGCTCCAACCCTGACCTGGACTTCATCTCCAGCGCCGATCTCAAGCTGTACCGGAACTCCCCGGACTTCGTCAAGGACAGCTACATCTACCACCGGCAGCTCGACGGCTTCGGCATGCTGGTCCAGACCGAGGCCAACGTGCTGATGCACAACCTCCTGGACCCGGAGGCCGAGACCTCCACCGTCATTGAGCGGGGGCTGGCGGCGGACCTTCAGAGCGTGCTGGTCTTCGGATCGACGAACGTGGGCGTGGACCTGGTCTACAAGGACCTGCCCTACATCCTCTTCAACATCCCGGGTCTGACCAGCGGCGTGGCCCTCTCGGACAGCGTCGAGACGACCAGCCAGATCTACGGGCGCTTCCAGGTCTCGCACTTCTTCGAGAAGGCTCGGACGACGCCCAGCCTGGGCGTGGGCCTGATGCAGCCCGCCACCTACTCCACCACCGACGGGACCTTCGTTCAGTACACCGAGCGCGACAAGGAGCGCGTGCCGGACGGTCAGGCCCCCTCGGCGATCCTGAGCAGCGTGGTCGGGGTCCAGGTGGACATGACTCCGCACGTCGTCCTGGTGGGCGAGGTGCTGTACACCGTGGACAACAACCTCTCCGAGTACGTCGAGACCGAGGACTCCACCGCGGGCGAGCGCATCCCAGCGCCGGCCAACGAGCGGAACGCACTCGGGCTCAATCTGATGATGCGAGCCCGGTTCTAAGTACATTTCGGGCGGTCCGCCCGAAATGTACTTAGAAGTTCCTTCTGTGGGGGGGAACCCTCCTGCGAGGGTTCCCCC
>CAZKWG010000074.1:0-16934 GCA_964556105.1 uncultured Enterobacterales bacterium
ACGAGCGCGGGGACCTCCCCACGAGCGAGGCCTTCGCCGGCTGGGTGGAGGAGGCGGCGCGGCTCTCTACCCGCCGTCTGGTCTTCGCCATCGGCGGGCCCTATGGGCACGGCGAGGCGCTGAGGACCGCCGCCTGGCGACGTCTCGCCCTGGGGCGCATGGTGATGAACCACGAGATCGCCCGCGTCGTCCTGGTGGAGCAGCTCTATCGGGCCAGCACCCTGCTCTGGGGCGGCAGCTACCACCATTGAGGCCGCGCGAGGAGAGGGGCTTTACCCTCAGGGCGGCGGTGCGTAGCTTTCGCGAATGACCTCCTTTGGAACCCTGCTCTCCGTGTTGCTCCCGGACGCCTGTCCAGCCTGCGACGGCCTCGGCGGCGCAGCCCACAGCCGACTCTGCCGCGGCTGCGAGTCGCTGGTCCCCGGCTTGCCCAGGGCCATCGACGTCCCAGCTCCGCTCACGGCGGGCTTCACGCTCGGCTCCTACGCCGGGCCGCTGGGCGCGCTGGTGCGGCGGGGAAAGTACCGACCGGACGCCGGCGCGGTGCTCGAGCTCGGCCGACGGATGGGCGAGGCCGCGCGCGGGAGGATGCCGCGCGTAGACGCCGTGGTCCATGTCCCCGTACCGCCGCTTCGGCGTATGTCGCGCGGCTTCGACCAGGGGGAGCTGCTGGGCAGGGCGGTGGCGGAGGCGCTGGGTGTGCCGCACCGCGCGCTGCTGCGCAGGCTGCGGGCTCCAGAGCAGGCGGGAAAGACCCGGCGGGAGCGCACGCTGGCCGCTCGCGGCGCCTTCGGCTTTCGGGGGAGGGAGCCCGCGCCGCCCCACCTGCTGCTGGTGGACGACGTGTTCACCTCGGGAGGCACGGCGGCGGCCTGCGCCGACGAGCTGCTCTGCTCCGGCGCGCGCGACGTGATCCTCTTTGTGGCCGCCGCGGGCAGTGTCTGATTTTTTTGACGACCGTGCATCATTTTGACGGCCGGTCGCGCCCACGGGAGGGCTGACGCTGAGCGGGATCTGCGCCGTCTCCAGCTTCCTCCGTGGGGTCAAAGTCAGGCACGGTTTTTGCATAAGTGGAGGGCAGCCTTCTCTCTCCTCGGAGGTCCCCATGACCCAGATCAGCTGCACGACCCTCGGTGAGCTCATCTCCACCATGTACGAAGAGTTTCTCGACATGTACGGCGACAAGGAGCTCGCCGCCGTAGCGACCGCGGCGGTCATCAACGACCTGCTCTCCGCGACCGACGACGAGCAGGAGCACGCGACGGCGGCGGCGGCCTAGCTTGCGGGGCTCGCGCGCGTGGGACATGCTATAGCTGTTCTCCCGCCCGCCTCTCCGCCCGCCCGCTCACCGCCCCCCTGGCCCCTCTCTCCATGGCCCTTCCCCAACAGTACGCGCCCGTCGACGACGTGAACCGCCGCTGGCTGCCCGTGACCATCCGGGTCGCCTGGGAGCTGCTGCTCGCCCGCGTGCGGATTCGGCCTGCGGTGCTCGCCGACGCGCGAGAGCATGTGCTCCGCTGCATCCCCTCCGGCGTGAACGAGGAGGAGGCCGAGACCCTCGCGACCGTCTACGCGCGGGACTACCTCGCGCGGGCGAAGCACGGCCGCTATCAGCGCCCGCCCCTGGACCCGGACATCGGCGTCTCGGTCCCGCGGAGCTGGCGCGACGCGCTCGCGAAAGGGCTGGACCCGGTCGCCGACGCGGTGCTGCGCATGCACTACGGCGACGGCCTCCCGCTCGACGAGGTCGAGCGCCACGCCGCCATTCACCGGGCCGTGCTGGAGGGCGCGCGGGACGAGCTGCGCGAGCTGCTCCGCGGGATCGCCGCCGCCGACGGACAGAGCGTCGATGAGTGGCCCGACGCGCGCATGGACCACCTGCTCTACCGGGTGGCGACGGTCGCTGGCCCCAACTGCCCTGGGCCCGCGGGACTGCTGTCGGAGGCCGGGCGCGAGCACGCGGGCCGCTGTCCTCGCTGCAGCCGCGGCGTGCGCCTCATCCGCCAGGGCGTCATCGCCCCGCAGGACCTCTTCCTGCCAGAGGGAGAGCAGCTGACGGGCCGGGTCGCCGTCATGGCCCTCCTCCTGCACCCGGACGGGCGCAAGCATCGCCAGACCCTGGGTGAGCTGCTCGACCCCATCGGCGTCGAGCTGGGTCAGGACGGATGGCTCATCCCCGCCGAGGAGATCGCGGCGATCGTCCCCGCGCTCAAGGAGCTGGCCGAGCAGGGCACGCCGCCTCGGCACCAGCTCCGCGGCGCCGTGGTCGAGGGTCCTGGGCGCTGGCGCAAGGGCGTCATCCTCGGGCCTGTCCCGGTCGCGGCCCTGGACGAGGCGCGCTCGCGCCCCTGGGCGGAGATCGATCGCGTCGGCGAGCTCCCCTTGCCCCTTCCGCCTCCGCCGAGCGCAGCGGGCTGGTGGGCGGGCGCGCTCGTGGCGGCCTCGCTGGCCACCCTGGCCGGAGTCTGGGTGTTTCGCCCGGAGCGCCTCGGCCCCACCGCTCCGGTGGAGGCCACCTGGGTCCGCTCGGAGGGCGGCTGGGATGTTCGTTTCGACACCGACGATCTCGCCGTGATCGACGTCGTGGTCCAGGACGATCAGGGCCTGCGCGTCGAGGAGCGCGATGTGCGCGCCGACAAGGGGCTCTGGGCGACGGGCGAGGGCGACTTCGCGCTCTCTCTGGCGGCCGCCCGCGCCGCCGTGATCACGAGCATGGACGGGGTGGAGGATCTCGACGATCTGGTCGCCGCCTCGAGGCTCGAGACCGATCCGGTGGCCGCCCTCTCCAAGACCCTGGCGCGCCGCCACCCGCAGGCGTCCATCGCCACAACGCCTGAGGAGCCGCGCTGAGCGCCGCTGAAGTAGCCCTCGCGCGTCCGGGGGTATAGCTTCAGACCCATGCGCATCACGCCGCTGGACATCCTTCAGAAGCAGTTCCGCGAGTCCCGCAAGGGCTACGAGCAGGACGAGGTGCGGGCCTTCCTCGACGAGACGCGCGAGACGCTCGAGGAGGTCCTGCGCGAGAACCAGCGCCTCCGCGACGAGCTGGTCCGCCGGGACGCCGAGATCGCCTCTCTCCGGGAGGGAGAGACCGATCTCAAGCAGACCCTGCTCCTGGCGCGCCGGATGGCGGAGGATCTGGAGCGGGGAGCGCGGCGTGAGGCGGACGTGCTGCTGGGCGAGGCGCGCCTGGAGGCGGAGCGGGTGATCCTGGCCGCGAACGACGAACATCGCGCCCTGCAAGGGGACCTCGTGCGGCTGCGCGCGGGGCGGGCGCGGCTGTCGGCGGAGCTGAGGGCCATCGTCAACACGCATGCGCGCCTGCTGGACGAGCTGGAGCGCAGCTTCGGAGGAGACTCGTGAGCCTCCTGCCGCGCGCGCGCCTGGACCTGCACATGCACAGCGTCCTCTCGGACGGGAAGTACAGCCCGGACAGCGTGCTGGCGGCGGCGGCGGCGGGTGGGCTCGACGCCTTCGCGCTCACGGATCACGATCTGCCGCCCGCGCTGAGCCCGGGCGCGCAGCGGGTGGGGCCGCGGACGATCACGGTGATCCACGGGGTCGAGATCTCGGCGATGCATGCCGGGCGCGAGCTGCACCTGCTCGCCTATTTTCCCGGCGAGATGCCTGCGTCTTTTCAGACCTTCTGCGTGCAGAGGGCGCGCTCGCGGGCGCTGCGCTACGCCCAGGCCATCGAGAACATGGGGCTCTCTGGCGTGGCGGAGCCGGACGCGGCGGCCTGGGAGGGGCGGCGCGCGCTCACCCGCTACCACCTGGCGCGCGCGCTGGTCGACGCCGGCCACTGCGGGACCTTGACCGACGCCTTTCGGGGCTGGGTGGGCGAGGACCAGGGCTATGTTCCGGCGCTCGATCTACAATTCGTAGACGCGATCGCGGCGGTGCGCGAGGCGGGCGGCTTCAGCTCCTGGGCGCACCCGGATCTCGCGCAGGCGCAGCTCTGGACGGGGATCTTCGCCGCGGCGGGCTTGAACGCGCTCGAGGCGCATCGCCCTGGCGTGGGGAAGGGTATCCGCGAGACGATCGCGCGCCTGGCCTTCAAGCACCGCCTGGGCGTGACGGGCGGCAGCGACTGGCACGGCTGGCAGGGCTCGCTGGGGGCGTTCTCGGTGCCGCTGCGTCAGGTCAGCGAGCTGGCAAAGCTGGTCGCGCTGGCCTGATTCGATTAATCCGTGCTGTCTGCTGACGCGCGGCGCGCCGCCGTCGTAGCCTGCTCACCCTCCTCGTCCGGAGTCCAGGATGCCCAGCACGTCGGATTTCTTCAACGCCTATCTCCCTGAGAAGCTCAAGACCAACGCCAGTCTCCAGAACGAGAAGGGCGTCATCCAGTTCGACATCGCGGGTGCTGGCACCTGGACGCTCGACCTCGCCGGCCTCTCCGTGACCGACGGCCCGCACGATGCGCCGGACTGCAAGATCACGACGGATCAGGCCACCTGGGAGGGCATCCTGGAGTCGCCGAACAAGGCGATGCAGGCGTTCATGACCGGCAAGCTCAAGGCCTCGAACGTGGGCCTGGCGATGAAGCTGCAGAAGATCCTCGCCTGATCTTCGCGCAGGTCAAGACAGAGAGGGGGGCATGACGCCCCCCTCTTTTTTTCCGGGTCTCGGCGCGCTCAGGCCGAGCGGCGCTTCCGCCAGGTGCTGATCGCCATCATGATGGCGACCCCAGGGGCGACGATCAGCGTGATAAAGGCCATCAAGATGCCCTGCACCAGGGTCATCGAGAGGCTGCCGCTGGCGCCCTCCGGCGTGCGGATGCTGATCTGCGACTCTTCGCCCGCCATCCAGGCCAGCGCGTTGAGCAGCAGGTCCTGGTTGTTGCCCTGATCGACCAGCTCGTTGGTGGCGAAGTCGGAGTCGCCGAAGACCACCAGCTTGCCGCCCGCTGCGCGGGCGACCTCGGCGGGGGGAGCGGCCTCGGCGGCAGGGGCGGCGGGAGCGGCCTCGG
This sequence comes from uncultured Enterobacterales bacterium, assembly GCA_964556105.1. Lineage (GTDB taxonomy): Bacteria > Myxococcota_A > UBA796 > UBA796 > CAZKWG01 > CAZKWG01. The sequence goes on from CAZKWG010000074.1 coordinate 4,970, forward strand.
CGGCGGGAGCGGCCTCGGCGGCGGGAGCGGCAGGGGCGCCCACCAGCTTCTGGAGCAGGTCCGCGCCCGTGGCGGCGGCGCCGACGATGCGCGATCCGACCGGGATGCCGGCGGGGTCCGTGATCTCGGCCACCGCGATGAGCGGAACCTGGCCCACCTTGTCCTTGGCGGGATCCGGGCCCATCGGCACGCTGGGGTCGAGGTCGGTCTCCGCCCACGCCTGCTCGGTGGTGCGCGCCAGGACCTGGACGTTCACGCCCGCGACGTCCGCGCCCTTGTCGATGGAGCGCGCGACGCGCAGCATGGCCATGCCCTTGATGGGCTCGGTGATCGGGTGGAAATCGAAGGAGCTGGCGTCCAGGATGACGTAGGAGGGGTCGCCGCCCATGAGCTGGTAGTTCGGGTTCTCCTCCAGGACGAGGTCATTGCCGACCGCGACGCCATAGCGGGCCAGATCGCGCGCCATCTCCGGCGTGGACAACGGCTCCAGCATGATCACGGCCTTGCCGCCGCCCACCAGGTAGGCCGCGAGCATCTCCCGCTCAGCCGGCAGCCAGTCCTGCTGCGGGGCGGCGACCACCAGCATCTCGCAGTCGGCCGGCACGCCGGCGTCACGGAGCAGGTTGGTCTTCTTGACCGTGTAGTTCTGGCCTTCCAGCTTCACGATCGCCGCGCCTATCCCCGCGGGGCTCTGGTCGTCGTCCGGGTCCAGCTCCCCGTGGCCCTCGGCGAAGCAGACGATGTGCTCCTTGCCTGAGCTCAACCGCACGATGGCGTTGGTGAGCGCCTCCTCGCTGAAGTTGCTCTCCAGCCGCTGGTCCTTCTCTCCGCTCTTCAGGATCACGGTGCCATAGGCGCTCGTGATCTTGTTCTGCTCGGCGAGGACGGGATCCTTGAGCGGGTCGTGCAGGTTGACGGTGATCAGCGTGGAGTGCTGCTTGTAGCCCTCGATCAGCGTCTCGAAGCTCTCCTTCTCGCCCTGGCTCTCCAGGGTGAAGAAGGCGTCGATGGTGACGGCCTTGTCCAGCCCCTTCAGCACCGAGATGGTCTGGTCGGAGAGGCTGAAGCGCTTCGTGGTCGTCACGTCCCACCGCTTGTCGTAGCGGTAGGCGATGACGTTGAGCGCGACGAGCACGGCGCCCGTGAGCACGACCACGAGGATGGTCGAGCTGGTGTAGCGGGAGCCCCGCTGCGCGCCCCAGCTGGAGAGCGCCTGCCGGTCCAGCCAGAGCCAGGCCGCGATAGCCAGCGCGCCGACGGCGCCGCCGATGGCGAAGGGGGTCTCGATGCTGTCCACCAGGCCCGCGTAGGCCAGGAAGCCGAGCACGATGGTCCCGCCGATAAAGCCGAGAATCCAACTCCAGTTGCGCATCACTGCCACCGGAACGCTTCCACCCGCTGCTGGGTGGCGAACAGGAAGAAGCCGATGAAGGTGCCGAAGTAGACCAGGTCCTTCAGGTGCAGCAGGCCCTTGGACAGGTCACTCTGGTGCGAGAGCATCGAGACGTAGGTGATGGCTTTCACCCAGGATTGATCGGCGAAAGCGTCCGCCCAGGAGAGCACCCACAGCCCGAGCAGGATGCCGAAGCTCAACACCGCCGCGACGAGCTGCTCGTTGGTCAGCGAGCTGACGAACATGCCCACCGCGAGGAAGAGGGCGCCGATGACGAAGAGGGCCAGGTAGCTGCTGAGCAGCACCCCGGCGTCGGGCGTCCCGAGCCAGTAGAGGATGGCGACGAGGTGCAGCGTGCTGGCCATCATCGCCGCCAGGAAGCCGAGCGCGCCCAGGTACTTGCCCAGCACGATCTCCGCGCTGGTGATGGGAGCGCTCATCAGCAGCTCGAAGGAGCGCTTGTCGCGGTCCTTGGCGAAGAGGTGCATGGAGAGCAGCGGGCAGAGGAAGAGCATGATCACCGAGTTGTTCCCGAAGAGATCCGGGAGCAGGTACTCGTTGATGTTGAAGCCCTCGGCGTAGGGGTTCATGGCCATCTGGGTGGATTGATAGGCGTAGCCGCTGACCATGAGCGCAAAAAAGAAGCCCATGATGGCGACGAATCCGCACAGACAAAGCCATCCCACGGGGGTGGCGAAGTAGGCGTCCAGCTCGCGCCGGGCGATGGCGAGGACCGACCTCATGCGGCTCCCCCTGTCGTGTACTTGAGGTAGATGTCTTCCAGCCGGGCGTCGTGCCCGAGCTCGAGCAGGCCGAACCGCACGGCCACGCCGGCGATGCGCTCCCGTAGATCTTCGGCCGCTTGCACCCTGTACATGCCGTCCGCCTCCTCGATCGCGGTCACGCCGGGGATGGCGAGCATGGCGGCGAGCAGCTCGGGCCCAGGGCGGGCGACGCGCACGCGGGTGCGCCGGTTCGAGGCCGCCAGGTTCTCGATGGAGTCCTGCGCGACGATCTTCCCCTGGTTGATGATCACCACGCGAGAGCAGATCGCCTCGACCTCGGGCAGGACGTGGGTCGAGAGGATGACGGTGCGGTCGCCGGCGGCGAGCTCGGCGAGCAGATCGCGGATCTCCACGCGCTGCGCCGGGTCGAGGCCGCTGGTCGGCTCGTCGAGGATCAGGACCTCGGGGTCGTGGACCATCGCCTGCGCCAGGCCCACACGCTGCCGGTAGCCCTTGGAGAGGTGATCGATGACGCGGCCGCGATCGCTGTTGAGCCCGACGCGATCGATGGCGCGGTCTGCGGCGGCGCTGGCGTCCTCGACCCCCTTGATCGTGGCGGCGAAGGTCACGTAGTCGCGCACCGGCATCGAGCCGTAGACGGGCGGGACCTCCGGCAGGTAGCCGATGCGCCGCTTGACGGCGCGCGGGTTCTCGACGACGTCCTGACCGCCGATCAGCGCCCGCCCGGAGGTGGCGCCGATGCAGCCGCAGAGGATGCGCATGGTCGTCGTCTTCCCGGCGCCGTTCGGCCCCAGAAATCCGACGACCTCACCCTTGTGGACTTCGAAAGAGACGTCTTGTATGGCATGGATGGCGCCGTAGCGCCGTGTCAGGTTCTCGACCTGGATCACTGCCGTTCCTCCCTGGGACTGAGCAGAGCCGCCTTCTTGGCGCAGAGCCAGCACCCTTAACACCGGAGCGCGTTCGTCAAGTCCTCAACGGTAGCGGCAGGTTGCCGTATGCAGACCGGGGGGACTATCATGGCAGGAGCAGCCCGGAGTCCGTCCATGCCCTCTCGCGCACTTCTCCTCGTCACTGTCCTGCTGAGCGCCTGTAGCTCCACCTGGAAGGCGGAGGACCAGGACGGCGACGGCTACGCGCCCTCGGAGGGCGACTGCTGGGAGGGAGAGGGGGGCGCGGCGATCAACCCGGGCGCGACCGAGACCTGGTACGACGGGGTCGATCAGGACTGCGACGGGAGCGGGGACTACGACCAGGACGGGGACGGGGTGGACGGCGCGGCGGACGACTCGGGCGAGGACTGCCTGGACACGGACCCCACCGCCTACCCTGGCGCCGAGGACGCCTGGTACGACGGGGTGGACTCGGACTGCGGCGGCGAGGACGACTTCGACCAGGACGGGGACGGCTTCGCCGGCGCGGCGGACGGCTCGGGTGAGGACTGCGACGATCTGAACCCTGATCTGAACCCCGGCGTCGAGGAGGTCTGGTACGACGGGATCGACCAGAACTGCGACGGCAACGACACGGACCAGGACGGGGACGGCTACGCGGTCACCGAGGACTGCGACGACACCAACGAGGAGCTGTTCCCCGACTTCTCCATCGAGGAGATCTGGTACAACGGCGAGGACGAGAACTGCGACGGCAACGACGGCGATCAGGACGGGGACGGCTACGTCTCCGACGACTACGCCGCGACCTACGACTGGGAGGTCCACAACGCGCACCTGGGCACGGGCGACTGCTGGGACGACGCGGTGGACACGGGCGACGTCCCGGCGGAGTTTGAGCCGATCAACGACTTCGGGTCGGTGGGCCCCGACGAGGTGGGCCCGGACGCGACGGAGCGCTGGTACGACGCGGTGGACCAGGACTGCGACGGAGGGAGCGACTTCGACCAGGACGGGGACGGCTACGACACGGAGTTTTACCCGAACCGCGAGGGGGAGCTCGGGGACGACTGCATCGACGGGTCGGATCTGGATGACGAGAACCCTGGTCTGCTCGAGCCTTTCGACGTGAGCCCCTCGGCGACGGAGACCTGGTACGACGGCACGGACCAGGACTGCGCGGGGGATGACGACTTCGACCAGGACACGGACGGCTACCAGGCGGCGGGCTACGGCGAGGGCAGCGACGACGACTGCGCGGACGACCAGCCGGACATCAACCCGGGCGCGCGGGAGGACTGCTCGACCTCGGCCGACGACGACTGCGACGACGACACGAACGACGTGGGCGCGCGCGGCTGCACGACCTACTACACGGACGCCGACAGCGACGACTTCGGCGCGGGCTCGGGCGCCTGCCTGTGCGTGACGACGACGACCTATGAGGTCACGAACGACGACGACTGCGACGACACGGACGCGGACATCAACCCCGACGCCACGGAGGGCGTGGGCGACGAGGTGGATCAGGACTGCGACGGCGGGGAGATATGCTATCTGGACTACGACAACGACGGCTACGCGGTGGACGGCGACACGAAGACGTCCACGGACACGGACTGCGATGACAGCCGCGAGGCGCTCGCCACCGAGCCGGACGGGGACTGCGACGACGAGAGCGCGACGATCAACCCGGGCGCCACCGAGACGACGGGCGACGAGATCGACCAGGACTGCGACGACCGCGAGACCTGCTACGCGGACGGCGACAACGACGGCTACCGCACGACCAGCACGAAGACCTCCTCCGACGAGGACTGCGACGACTCGGGCGAGGCGAGCTCGAGCGTGACCAGCGGGGACTGCGACGACTCGGACAGCGGCGTGAGCCCCGGGGACGCGGAGATCACGGGCGACGAGATCGACCAGAACTGTGACGATAAGGAGGTCTGCTATGTGGACGCCGACAACGACGGCTACCGCCTGAGCACGACCGTGACGGGCACGGACGAGGACTGCGACGACTCCGGCGAGGCGCTCGCCAGCGAGCCGGATGACGACTGCGCGGACACGGATGAGGACACCTTCCCCGGCGCTTCGGAGACCTGCGAGGACGACGTGGTCAACGACTGCGACGGGGACGAGGTGGACGCGCTCCTGGAGTGCGACTGGGACGCCGCGCCGGCGGTGACCACGGCGACGGCGCGGCGCTCGGGCGGCGCCGCCAGCGACGTGGCGGGGACGCGCGTGGCCTTCGGGGGCGATGTAGACGGGGACGGCGACGACGAGCTGCTGATCTCCAGCACGGGTGCGGCGACCTCGTCGGGCCGGATCTACGTGGTCGCGGGCTCGCCCTCGGGCAACGGGGCCTTGAGCTCGAGCACCTACTACTCCTACTTCTACACGGGCGCGGCGACGGGAGACCAGCTCGGGACAGGGCTGGCGGCGGGGCTGGACACGGACGACGACGGCTACGGTGACCTGCTGGTGGGCGCGCCCTACAACAACGACGGCGGCGGCGACGCGGGCGCGGCCTACCTGATCGACGGGCCGCTGCCAGCGAGCGGCACGATGTCGGCGTCGATCTACGCAGCGGAGCTGACCGGCCTCGCGGGCGGGGACTACGCGGGCATCGCGGTGCTGGGGGCAGGCGACGTGAACGGGGACGGCAACGACGACGTCGTCATCGGGGCGGAGAAGGGCGACAGCGGCGGCTCGAACGGCGGAGACGCCTACCTGATCCTCGGGCCGCTGGCCTCGGGCGGGCTGGGCGCCGCGGCGGAGTCCACCTGGGGTGGATCGTACTCGGGCGAGAAGGCGGGGAAGGCGCTGGCCGCGGGCGATGTGGACGGGGACGGGACGCCGGACCTGTTCATCGGGGCGCCCAGCGCGCGCGTGGGCTCGTCCTCCAACAGCCGCGGGCGCTCGTATGTGATGTTCGGGCCGGCGACGACCGAAGGGGAGCTGAGCGACGTGGCCGACGTGGACCTGCAGGGCGCGGCGGACGACGACACCTCGGGCACGTCGCTGGCCTGCGGAGACGTGGACGGAGACGGCGCGGATGACCTGCTGGTCGGCGCCCCTGGCGTGGACGCGGGCGCGAGCGGCGGCGGCGCGGCCTACCTGGTCCTGGGCGGGAGCTCGCTGCCTTCGGCCGCGTTGACCCTGTCCAGCGCGGACGTGGTGCTCACCGGCGTCGCCGCGAGCGACGCGGCGGGGACGACGGTGGCGGCGGCGGATCTGACGGGAGACGGCCTCGCGGAGATCCTGGTGGGCGCGCCGGGCGCCGACGGGAGCGGCACGGATCGCGGCAGGGTCTACCTGTTCTTCGGCGAGGATGTCGCCTCGGGCTCGCTGTCGGGCGCCAACGTCATTTATTCTGGCGAGGCCAACTCCGACGCCCTCGGCAGCAGCCTCGCCGCGGGCGGGGACGCGGACGAGGACGGTTACCTCGACCTGCTCTTCGGCGCGCCGAGCGCGGACCCGAGCTCCGGCTCCAACGCCGGGATGGTCTACTTCTTCCCGGGTACGGGTTACTGAGGTCCTGTGCTCCTCGCGGAGATGGACATGGCCCAGCTACGGAGTGCTCTGTTTTCATCCTGTGCTTCGGCCTTTCTCGTCGTCGCCGCGGGGTGCGGCGCCGACTGGACGGCCATCGACCAGGACGGAGACGGGGTCACGCCCTCGGACGGGGACTGCTGGGACAAGGTAGAGGGACCGCCAGGAAGCGGGCTCACCGGCGCGGACATCTACCCGAAGGCGGCCGACACCATGGGAGACGGGGTCGACCAGAACTGCGATGGCGGTCTGGAGTACGACTTCGATGGTGATGGGCACGACAGCGACGCCCATGGCGGTCTGGACTGCGATGACGACGACGCGGCGGTGAACCCCGACGCTCAAGAGATCTGCAACGCGCTGGACGACGACTGCGACGGCGACTTCGACGACGACGACGCGAGCCTGGAGCCCGGCGCCTGGTACCGGGACGGGGACGACGACGGCTACGGCGAGCAGCTGGCCACGGCGCAGGGCTGCGACGTGCCCGACGGCTACGCGACGGAAGGGGGAGACTGCGATGACAGCGATCCGACGCTGTATCCAGGGGCTGAAGAGGTCTGTGATGGCATAGACCAGGACTGCGACGACGAGATCGATGATGACGCGACGGGGGACACGACCTGGTATCTGGACGCCGATGAGGACGGCTACGGTGACCCCACGGAGAGCGCGAGCCCCTGTGAGCAGCCCGCTGGCTATGTTCTGGACGCTCTGGACTGCGACGACGCCGACCCGGACATCCATCCCGGCGTGACGGAGCGCTGCGACGAGATCGATCAGGACTGTGACACCCTCGTAGACGAGGACGTGCCCGACGCGCCCGTTTGGTACGAGGATGCAGACGCCGACGGGTTCGGGGACGCCGACAGCACGCTTGGCGCCTGCGAGCTGCCCGTCGGGTACGCCGAGGTCGCGGACGACTGCGATGACGCTTCGCCCGAGGTGAATCCCGACGCGGTCGAGGTCTGCAACACGGTCGACGACGACTGCGACGGTGATCTGGACAGCGAGGACGCGGACCTGGACCTGAGCACCGCGACGGCGTGGTACCCGGATGGGGACGGGGACGACTTCGGGGCCTCGGCGGGCGAGGTTCTGGCCTGCTCGGCGCCAGAAGCCGATTATATCGATGTGGATGGCGATTGTGATGACGCCGACGGGAGCGTCTACCCGGGCGCAGAGGAGATCTGCGCCACGGGCAGGATCGAGGACTGTGACCTGACGGAGGAGGACGCGCGCGCGTCGTGCCTGACGGACGTTCTCACGCGGGACGAGGCGAACGCGGTTCGTTATCCGGAGGGCGCTTCGCAACATCTCGGCGAGACGGTCGCTCGCGCGGGAGATGTCGATGGCGATGGGCTGGACGATGTGCTCGTCGCGGGGCCTGCGTCTACCCGGGGTATCTATCTCCTCTCGGGTCCATTGAGCGTGGGGAGCTCGTCGCTGACGAGCAGCGTGGCCTATACCGCCCGGTGGACGGGTGGAGGCTCTGAGGAGCTGGGGCGCGGCCTGAGCGGGGCGATGGACCTGGACGGAGACGGATACGACGACGTCCTCATGGGGGCGCCCGGAAACGACACCGGCGCCACGAACGCTGGCGCTGGCTACGTCGCGTTTGGGCCCGTCTCCGGTGTCAGCGCCGCGAGTGAGAGCGCCTACGTGGCGACCGGCTCCGTCTCCGCGCAGAACCTCGGCGAGTCGGTCTCGGCGGGCGATGTCCTGGATGACGATGGCGTCGATCTGATCCTCGGGGCTCCCGGCTACAAGAGCGGGACGGCGTCGAACGCAGGCGCCGTCTACGTCATCGCGGGGACGCTGAGCTCCGGGACAGCCAGCCTGGGCACGGCCTATGACGCGCGACTGGTCGGCGCGAGCGCAGGGGATCTCCTGGGTGCGTTCGTGGTCGCGGTCGGGGACGTGAACGCCGATGGCGAGGGCGATCTGCTCGTCTCGGCCTCCGGAAACGACGACGGTGGGGGCAGCGCGGGCAAGGTGCTGTTGATCCACGGCCCGGTGAGCTCGGGGGTAGCGGAAGATCTCGCCGTGTTCACCTATCGAGGGTCGGCAGGAGACGAGGCAGGGACCAGCCTGGCGGGACCGGGTGACCTCGACGGCGACGGGTACGCGGAGCTGCTCATCGGATCGCCCGAGCACGACGGGGCGCTCGGGTCGGTGGTGATGTTTCGGGGCCGGGAGACGCTCCCGCTCTCTGAGGATGTCGACGGTGCGGACCTGCACCTCCTCGGCGCGGATGGCGGCGATGAGCTGGGCGCCTCGGTCGCGGGCGCGCTCGACCTGGAAGGGGATGGCCTCACGGATCTCGCCATCGGCGCGCCCGCCTACGACGCGGGCGGGAGCGGCGCGGGCGCGGTCTGGCTGCTCTCGGGCTCGAGCAGCGGGTCGCTGACGCTCGGGGACGGGGAGGGCGTGCTCATCCTTGGCGCGGACAACGGCGAGGCGCTGGGGACGGCCGCGGCCGGACTCGGCGACACCGACGGGGACGGTTGGGAAGACCTCGCCGTGGGCGCACCCGATTACGACGCGGGCAGCAGCGGCGACGCGGGCGCGCTCTTTCTGTTCTCCACCTGGTACTGAGCCTTTCGCTCACAGGTCGTAGGACCATGCTCCTGTGGCGGTGTTCCACTGTCCGGCGCCGATGCCGGGGAGGGCCGTTTTTTCGTGGGGAGAGGGTCGTGAAGTCCAGTTGAGGAGCGGATCTGACCGTCGCCGGCCAGCCGTCCCTCCCGCCACACGGAATACTTGTGCGGGACGCCCCGGGCGCGTATCCTCATGCTTCTTCCGGAGGCGCACCATGGGGTCCTGGACCCACGCTTCGCTGGCGCTCGGGCTGGCGCTGGCTGGCTGCAGCAGCGAGTGGAAATCCGTCGATGCGGACGGGGATCGATCGACGCCGTCGGACGGCGACTGCTGGGACGTGGTCGAGGGCCCCGAGGGCTCCGGTCTCGCGGGCTCGGACATCTACCCCGGCGCGTCGGAGACCTGGTACGACGGCGTGGACCAGGACTGCGACGGCGGCTCGGACTACGACCAGGACGGCGACGGGCACGACGACGCGCTGTACGGCGGCGCGGACTGCGACGATCTGGACGGGCTCCGCAACCCCGGCGTGTCCGAGACCTGGTACGACGGCGTAGACCAGGACTGCGATGGCGGCTCGGACTACGATCAGGACGGCGACGGCGCGGACGGCGTGGACTACGGCGGGGAGGACTGCGACGATCTGGACGCCGCCTTTGGCCCCGCGGTCGAGGAGATCTGGTACGACGACATCGACCAGAACTGTGACGGCTGGTCGGACTTCGACGCCGACATGGACGGCTACGAGAGCTGGGAGTACGCGACCGGCGCGGAGGTGGACTGTAACGACGACGACGCGGCGGTGAACCCCGCGGCGGAGGAGATCTGGTACGACGGCACGGACCAGGACTGCGACGGGGCGAGCGACTACGACCAGGACGGAGACCTCTACGACCTCGACACCTACGGGGGCGAGGACTGCGACGATCTGGACGCCACGATCTCGCCGGAGGCGGAGGAGGTCTGGTACGACGGCGTGGACCAGGACTGTGACACCTTGTCGGACTACGACCAGGACAAGGACACCTACATTGCCGCCAACTACGGCGGCGACGACTGCGATGACGAGCGCTTCTCCACGAACCCCGGCGCGACGGAGGAGTGCAACTTCCGGGACGACGACTGCAACGGGGACGTGGACGAGGGATACTCGGCCGTAGACTCGGTCACCTACTACCTGGACGCGGACGCCGACGGCTACGGGGACGCCTCGGAGATCGAGCTGGCCTGCGAGGACTACGAGCCCGCCGGCTACGTGCTCAACCCCGACGACTGCGACGACGCGGACGCCGAGACCTTCCCCGGCGCGGCGGAGACCGAGAGCGCCACGGAGTGCATGAACGACGACGACGCCGACGGCTACGGCGACGAGTCCGTCTCGGGCGACGTCACGGCGGGCACCGACTGCAACGACGCCAACAGCGCGATCAGCCCGGGCGACGCCGAGATCACCGGCGACGAGGTCGACTCGGACTGCAACGATCGTGAGGTCTGCTACGTCAACGCCGACGCCGACGCCTACCGCACCTCGAGCACGGTCACGTCGAGCGACGTGGACTGCGACGACGCGGGCGAGGCGGCCAGCTCGGTCCTCACGACGGACTGCGACGACAGCGACGCCGACACCTTCCCGGGCGCGGCGGAGAGCGAGAGCAGCACGTCCTGCATGAACGACGACGACGCCGACGGCTACGGCGACGAGACCGTCAGCTCCGGGGTGACCGCTGGCACGGACTGCAACGACGCCAACAGCGCGATCAGCCCGGGCGACGCCGAGATCACCGGCGACGAGATCGACTCCAATTGCGACGACCGGGAGACCTGCTACGCGAACGCTGACGGCGACGCCTACCGCACGTCCAGCACCGTGACGAGCACGGACGTGGACTGCGACGACTCCGGCGAGGCGGCCAGCACGGTCAGCACGACGGACTGCGACGACAGCGACGCCGAGACCTTCCCCGGCGCGGCGGAGAGCGAGAGCAGCACGTCCTGCATGAACGACGACGACGCCGACGGCTACGGCGACGAGACCGTCAGCTCCGGGGTGACCGCTGGCACGGACTGCAACGACGCCAACAGCGCGATCAGCCCAGGCGATTCAGAGATCACCGGCGACGAGACGGACTCGAACTGCGACGACCGCGAGACCTGCTACGCGAACGCCGACGGCGACGCCTACCGCCACTCCTCGACGACCGTGACGTCTACGGACTCGGACTGCGACGACTCGGGCGAGGCGGCCAGCTCGGTCAGCTCCGGCGACTGCGACGACAGCGACCCCGACACCTTCCCTGGCGCCGCCGAGGCGGAGAGCAGCACCTCCTGCCGCAACGACGACGACGCCGACGGCTACGGCGACGAGACCGTCAGCTCCGGCGTGACCGCGGGCACGGACTGCAACGACGCCGACGCCACGGTGAGCCCGGGGGACTCGGAGACGACGGGCGACGAGATCGACTCGAACTGCGACGATCGCGAGACCTGCTACGCGAACGCCGACGGCGACAGCTACCGCCACAGCTCGACGACCGTGACGTCTACGGACTCGGACTGCGACGACTCGGGCGAGGCGGCCAGCTCGGTCAGCTCGGGCGACTGCGACGACAGCGACAAGGACACCTTCCCGGGCGCGGCGGAGAGCGAGAGCAGCACGTCCTGCATGAACGACGACGACGCCGACGGCTACGGCGACGAGACCGTCAGCTCGGGCGTGACGGCGGGCACGGACTGCAACGACGCCGACGCCACGGTGAGCCCGGGGGACTCGGAGA
>CAZKWG010000075.1:0-16858 GCA_964556105.1 uncultured Enterobacterales bacterium
GCCCGCGCACAGGGCGAGCTCGAGAGCCTGGCGAAGGGCCTCCGCGCGCTCGCCCTTCGTGAGCGTGTCGGAGTAGGCGAGCTGGTCGGAGACCGGCGCGGCGAGGGCCGCCAGCATGGCGTCCCGCGCGTCACGCCACTCCTGAGCCTCCCCCTCGGCCAGCTTCAGCGCCTGGCCGGGGCAGCCCTCGGAGAGCGAGGCCAGGAGGGCGGCGTCGGCGATCCCGCGCGCCTCGAGCCAGGAGACCAGCTCGGCGGCGGCCACCGGCGAAAAACGGATTCGTTGTGATCTGGATCGAATCGTCGGAAGAAGTCGGGAGATCGCCGAGGTCACGAGGATGAAGCCCGTCGAGGTCGGCGGCTCCTCCAGGGTCTTCAGCATCGCGTTCGCCGCCTCGGGCCCCATGGCGTCGGCGGGGTCGAAGATGACGAAGCGCCGCCGCGCGCTGTAGGGCCGCATGGACATCCGCGAGACCACGTCGCGGGTCTGCTCCACCGAGATGACCGGCGCCGTGCGCTCGGGGTCCAGCCCGATCTCGATGACGTCCGGGTGCTGTCCCCGCGCGATCTGCCGGCAGGACCAGCAGGCGCCGCAGGGGCGCAGCTCGGGCTCTCGCTCGCAGTTGGCCAGCAGCGCCAGCCAACGGGCGGTGGCGCCCTTGCCGATGCCAGCGGGCCCCTCGAAGATGAGGCAGCTGTGGAGCCGCTCCTCGCTCAGCATCCTGGCGAGCTGCAGACGCAGCTCCTGGTTTCCGATGAGATCGGGCAGCATCGGTGTTCTCTATCCTGACGGCGGCGACGATCCACCGCCTCGCCGCGTTACAGAGCCCGATGAACCGCGGAGAACTCCTGCCATGACGCTCGCTCTCGGCCTGCTCGCCCTCAGCGGATCGCTCCCCGCGAGCGCTGGTCCGCCCTCCTACTACCACCCCGACACGGTCGCCGAGCAGAGCAGGCGCTTCGCCGAGAGCGCCGAACAGGCGGGGGCGGCCTTCGATCGGGCGCAGCAGGAGGTCGGGAAGCTCGGCCGGGCGCTCGAGGATCTCGAGGCGGGGATGGGGCTGCTCGGGCCGGACGCCCCCGAGGCCCTGCGCCTCTGGACCGAGGAGACTCGAAAGCAAGGGCTGGGCCAGTTTCTGGTCGTACAGCGCTTCGTGGATGGGATTCAGACCGACTACAGCGCCGCCTTCGAGGCGGCCCTCGACCGGGCGCTGCCCGTGGTGACCCGCGCGAACCCCGCGGGCTCCGGCGTCGCCGTCTGCAAGCCCTCGGGGCCGCGCATGGGCCCAGGCGGCGGCGGGAGCAGGGCCTGCGAGGGCGAGGACATCAGCGGGGCCCTGGCGCGCGCGATCGACCAGGACGCCGGGCTGGCCCGCGCGCTCGAGGAGATCATGAACCGTCCCTGGCCGGAGGTGTCCCTGCCCTCCGCTCCCCAGGGTGTCGTCGCCCTGACAGGCACGGAGCGCTGGATCTCTGGCAGCGCGCTGGTGGACACCTTCCTCCGCGAGCGTGTGCAGCTCCGCACGGAGGTGCTGGAGGACGGACAGGCCGCGCTCGAAGAGGCCATCGACGCCGGGGACGCCGAGGCGATCGCCAAGGCCAAGGCCATGAAAGACGCCTACATGAAGGGGCTCGCCGAGGACGGGGCCGTGCTGCGCGCCGCCGCCGCCGAGGCCCTCGCCCGGGGCGCCAGGAAGAGCTCGGCGCCCGACCAGATCGGCGTTTGCGCAAACCCGTCCGCGCTGGGCGGCTGCCCCGGTGAAAACGTGACCTCGGCGTCGCTCGAGCTCCTCGAGGCCGACAAGAAGCTGGTCCGTACGCTCGAAGCGTATCTTCGGAGCCATCCGGTAGAGGGCGCCGCGTCCCCCTGATCGCCCCCCATCGTAGCGGTCGGCTTTTCCCGCTGCCCGTGCTACCGTATTCTTTGGGCGCTGAATGCCAGCCCTCCGGTGGGGCTGAGCTGCTGCTGAGAACCCGAACCCATACAAATGTCTTTCCCGCTCCGCTTCGGTCCCTGTTGGCTGGACTCGGTCCTCGCGAGTGGACAGAGCAGCCTCCTCTTCCGAGCGCACCCCGCGACGGAGAGCGATGAGATCGCCGACCACACGCTGGTCGTGAAGATCCCATACCTCTATCTGCAGAGGAGCTCGGGTTTTCGCCAGATGTTCCATGAGCGGATGACGGCGCTCGCCGATCTGACGCATCCGGGTCTGGTCCCGGTGGAGGTCACCGGCCGCTCCGGAGGGCTGGTCTGGACGGCCAGCCCCCAGGTGGAGGGTTGGGACGGCGGGAGCCTGCTCGGGGCGATCCAGCAGAGCGGCTCGCGGCCCACGCCCCGTCAGGTGCTCTCACTGGGGCTGCGCCTGGCGACCGCGCTCGAGTCGCTGCACCAGATCAGCACCGAGAACGGGCCGCTGGTGCACGGCGAGCTTCGTCCGGCGAAGCTGCTCTTTCTCGTGAGCGGAGAGCCACGGCTGCTCGTCGCCAGCACGGTGACCGCCGCCGCCGGGGAGCGCAGCTCGGCCTCGAGCGCGGACCGCTTCGCCTGGCGCGCGCCCGAGCAGCTCCTCCGCCAGCCGGAGACGCCGAGGACGGACGTCCGAGGCCTCGCGCTGCTGCTCTTCGTGCTGCTCACGGGCTCGAACCCCTTCCAGCGGCGCACCACCGCGCGAACCTGCAGCGCGATCCTCCAGGATCAGGTGCTCTTCGAGGGCGACGCCCAGCTCTCGGGCGAGCTGAGCGCGCTCCTCCGCGCCTCGATGTCCTCGGATCCCGAGCGTCGGCCCGCGAACATGGGCGCCCTCCGAGACGCCCTCTGGGCCGAGCTCAGCCGCCTCGGCGGGCCAGAGTCGTGGATCCCCTGGGTGACGGGCCTGCGGACGGCCTGGCCCTTCTCGGACGACGAGACGCGCCAGAACCCGGAGCGGGACGCGCTGCTCGCTCGGCTGGTCCGAGACGCGCCGCGCGCCGTAGAGGCCGCGGAGCCCGCGCGCGCTGAGCCCGCTCCCCCGCCGCCCGAGCCCGCGCCGGTCGCGCAGGCCCCGGTCGCGCAGGCCCCGGTCGCGCCACCTCCCGCGCCGCCCGAGCCCGACCACACGATCGACGCCGAGCCGACCGTGCTGGTGGGCAGACACAACCAGAGGCACGCCGAGACCTCGGGTTTCACCCTGGTCCCGGAGGACGTCGCCCCGGCGAACCCCGTCCAGACGCGCATCGACAAGCTCCTCCGACGGGCCCTGCCTCCCGAGGAGGAGGACGCCAGGACCGCGGAGGCTCCCGCGGAGACCACCCAGGAGTGGCTGCCCGAGCCGACCTCGGAGTGGACGGCGGAGTCCAGCTACGAGGTGACCGCTGAGCGCACCTCGGAGCGCACGGAGGATCTCCCTGCGCCCGAGCGACGGGCGCGGCGGCAGGCCAGGATGTTCGGCGCGGGCGCCGAGGTGGACAGCTCCTTCGTGCTGGTCACCGACGAGCCGACCGCTGGCGCGGGCGTCATGGTGGCCACGGACGCCGCGGGCCAGAAGGAGTCCCTGCCCGACCGGCTCGCCTGGCCGCCCCCTCCTTCAGAGCTGATCGAGCCAGACGACGACTTCATCCCGGCCCTCTCCGAAGAGGAGTGCCTGGCCGAGATGGCCCGCGAGCAGGCCATCCGCGAAGACGAGGAGGCCGACGAGGAGCTGGAAGAGAACCTGACGCCCATCGGCGAGGAGCTCCCCGCGGCCCCGCATCCGCCTGCTGTGGTCCAGATCTCGCGGCGCGATCCGGATGACCGGGCCGTCCGCGCCCAGGCCGCGCTCCCGCCGCTCCCCCCGACGACCGGGCCCGTCCACACGCTGCCGACCCTGGTGAACCAGCCCTCGCCGACGCGCGCGGAGCCTGCGGCGCCCGTGACCGCCGCGCCGGTGGCCGCCGCGACGGTGGCCGCTGCGCCGGTGACCGCCGAGCCGCCCGCCGAGCCGCCCAGACCGCCTCCGGAGGTGACGAAGCCGCCGCCCCCCGCGCCGAAGCCGCCCGAGAAGGCCGCGACGCCCGCTCCCCCGCCGCCGAAGAAGCCCGAGCCGCCCCCGCTCCCGCGCCCCGTGGACGCCGAGGGTGGACGCGGCGGGCTCTACATCGGGCTGGCGCTGGCCGCCGCGCTGCTGCTCTTCGTCGGGCTCAAGCTCGGCGGGGTGATCGGCGGCGGCGGAGAGGCGGAGCCACCGCAGAAGCCCCCTCAGGAGCAGAGCGCGAAGCCCGAGAAGGCGCCCGAGGTCGCGAATCCCCCGACCGAGGCGGTCACGACGACCGAGCCGCCCGTGACGACCGAGTCGACCCCAGCGCCGCCCGAGGAGCCCACGCCGACGCCGCCCACCTCCGAGAAGCCGCCGACGCCTGAGCCCCCGACGAGCGGGCGCACCACGACGAAGCGCGCCGACCCGGCGGAGCAGGCGAGCGAGGGCCCGCCAGGGCTGACCGCGCTGAAGGCCGACGCGGGCACGGAGACCTCGATCAACATCCGCGGGACCATGCGCGGCGCCTTCGGACGACCGGAGACGACCCTGGTGCCCGGGGCGGGGACGAACGGCGGCGACCAGTACGTCCTGACCTTCCAGGGCGTCGAGTCGCAGATGAAGATCACGCGGCTGAACGTCAACTCGCCCCTGGTGAGCAGCGTCCAGATCATGTCGGCGCCGAACACGCTGACCCTGCTGGTGAACGTCTCGGCGGGCAGCAAGGTCAGCGGCTACGACGTGCTGCCCAGCGGCACGGGCTTCCGCATCCGCGTGTCGCGCCCAGCGGGCGGCTGATCACCAAAGGGTCAGCTTCAAACCAAGCTCTGGAAGGACGCGGTCCTCGGAGAGCGCGCCGCTCAGGTCGAGCTCGACGCAGTCGCAGGCCGGCCGGTAGCGCAGCCCCAGGGTCTGGTTGAGCGGCGCGCCGCTCTGGAGATCGACCAGTCCACGCCAGGAGGGGCGCAGCGCGGAGAGCCGCCCAGGCAGGGTCCAGGCCAGCTCTCCGCGCCCCTGCGCGACCTCCTCCTGGTGGGCCAGGCCGACGCCGACCCGCAGACGCCCATCGTCCCAGGCCAGCGCCCCCTCCTGGAGCTGAAGATCGGCCTGCGCCCTCGCCTGCCAGGAGCCCACGCCGAGCCTCAGCTCACCCTCCGGGGCGAGCCCCTCGTCCGTCCAGGGCAGGTGGAGCGCCCCCGAGATCGGCACCCCCGAGGCCGAGATCCTCCGCACGGAGAGCGAGGGCCCCAGGCCGAAGGGGCTCCAGCGCAGGTCATCCGGGCGCCGCAGATCGGGCTCGCCCAGGGTCAACGCGCCCGAGGCCGCCACCCCCGCGTCCAGCAGGAGGGTGCCGGCGCCGGAGGGGGCCCACATCGGCAGGATCAGCCCCAGCCCTCCCCTCCCCTGCCCCCAGGGGGCGCCGTCCAGCCAGGCGCTCGCGCGGCCATCGAGCTCCGCATGCAGGCGCAGGACGCCGATCTCCCGCCCCGCGCTGACCCGCGCCGCCGCCCGCGCCCGCGCGACGCCGCCGTCCAGCTGGCGGGGGTCCTCGCCGTCCGAGAAGTGATCCAGGCGCGCCTCGACGCGGGTGGAGACCGGCCCAAGCGGGCGGGCCGCGGCGAGCACGACGCCCAGCGGGCGCTGTCCGAGCGCGTCCTCGCCCTGAAAGCTGTCGGTCTCCAGGCGCAGCGGGCCCAGCCCGGCGTGCAGGAGCGCCTCGGTCCAGGGCGCCTGTCTGGCCAGGAAGGAGTCGCCATAGTCCTCTCCGTAGGCCACATCGCTCCAGACGACCACGTCGGCGCCCGCTCGGAGCGGCCCCCGCGCCGAGCTGTGGTCCAGGCGCATCGCCCCGCGCGCGCGCTCCGTCTGCGTGTCCCAACCAGCGGCCAGCGCGAGCGCGCCGCCCTGCGCTTCGGGGAGGGCGTAGCGCAGCTCCGAGAGGAGGCGCAGGCTGCGCGCGCTGCGCAGCTCCGGCGTGAGCGTCCAGTCGGCGGCGGGCCCGAGCGTCAGGTAGACGGGCTGTCCGAGGAGCAGGCCGTCCTCGCCGTAGCCGAGCTGAGGCATGAGCAGGCCCGACCGGCGCTCGGCCAGCGGGAAGCGGCCCGCGGGAACAGGTATGACTTTTAGATCGCATATCGCGATCCACCCACCCGTGAAGCTGGCGACGTCGTCCAGCCTCACGCGCACCTCGCGCGCCTCCACGGCCCAGGGTGGGCGCGCGCAGGAGCAGGTGGTGAAGCGCACCTGCGCGCCCTCCAGCAGGCCCTCGCCCGCCCAGCGGAGGGACTGGCCCTCGAGCACGAGTCGCCCGTCCTGCCCCTCGTATCGCCCGGCGAAGACGACGCCCTGACCGTCGCCCAGGTCGATCTCTGCCCGCTCGAAGGAGAGAGCGCCCTCGGGACGGACCCAGGTGCCGCCCTCGATGGTCAGCAGGCCGGTGGCCAGCTCGTAGCGGAAGCGCGCCCCGGTGGCGCTCTGGTCGTCCAACGTGACGCGGACCGCGCCCTCGCCTGTGGCGACGCCGTCCTTCAGCTCGAGGCGATCGGCCTGGAGCAGGGCGTCACCGGCCACCGCGTCCCGCGCGAGGAGGAGCGCAGCCAGGAGAGACGCCAGGAGCGCGAGCCCCCGGCGGCCGGTCACGACGCCGCCACGATGTCCCGCACGGCGCCAGCCAGGAAGACCGAGCCCGCCACGATCACCAGGGCGCTCCCGTCGCGCACGGCCGGCAGCGCCTCCTCGATGCTCCCGATCGGCAGCACGGGGATGCCGAAGGAGACGAGCTGCTCGGCCAGCTCTCCCGCCGATCGGGCCCGCGGGTGCGCGCACTGGGTCGTGAACACGCGGTCCACGCAGGAGCGCAGCGCCGCGGCGACGGCGCGCGCGTCCTTGTCGCTGGACATGCCGAGCAGGAGGTGGCGCGGACGGTCGCGAGGCAGCTCCCGCAGGAAGTCCGCGAGCCGCGCGGCGCCGTCGGCGTTGTGGGCCGCGTCCACCAGCAGGTCGGGAGCCAGCCACTCGATACGACCCGGGAGGGACACCTCGGCGAGGCCAGCGCGGATCGCCCGCTCGGAGACCGCGAGCTGAGCCGGGAGGTGGTGCAGGACGGCGAGCGCGACCCCCGCGTTCTCCAGCTGATGCTCGCCCAGCAGCGGGATGCTGAGATCCCGCAACACCGTGCCACCACAGGAGAAGGTGAACGCATGATTGCGACCCTTCACCCTGTAGTCTTCGCCGGGGAGCAAGAGCGGCGTGCCGCGCTCGCCGGCGATGGCGCGCACGACGCGCAGCGCGGGTGGCTGCAAGGGACCGACCACCGCTGGGCGCCCGGCCTTGAAGATCCCCGCCTTCTCCGCCGCGATGCTCGCCAGGTCCGGCCCCAGCTTGTCGGTGTGATCGATGCCCACGCTGACCACCGCGCTGACCACGCCGTCCAGCACGTTGGTGGCGTCCAGGCGCCCTCCCAGGCCGACCTCGACCACCGCCACGTCCACCTGCTGGCGGGCGAACCAGAGGAAGGCGGCGGCGGTCACGACCTCGAAGTAGGTCAGAACACGGTCCTCGGGCAGATCCTCCTGCCCGCGCGCCCAGGCTCGGCGCGCCAGGTCCACGTCCTGCAGCAGGGCGTCGAGCTCGGCGTCGGAGATGTCCACGCCGTTCACCGACATGCGCTCGTTGACGCGCTGAAGGTGCGGCGAGATGGTCACGCCCACCCGATAGCCCTCGGCCTGAAGCACCGACGCGACCATGCGCGTGGTGCTGAACTTGCCGTTGGTTCCACCGATATGGACGGCCGGGAAGCGCAGGTGCGGCGCGCCCAGGCTGTCCAGGAAGCCGCGCATCCGGTCCAGGCCCAGGTGGATTCCGAAGCGGGCGAGCTGGCTCAGGAGAGGATGTTCGATCACGTCGGGTCCGTGAGCAGATGCAGGGCGCGGGCGAGCGTGTCGCGCAGCTCGGCGCGCGGGACGATGCGGTCGATCATCCCGTGCTCCAACAGGTACTCGCTGGTCTGAAAGCCGGCGGGCAGGGTCTCGCCGATGGTCTGCTCGACCACGCGCGGGCCAGCGAAGCCGATGAGCGCGTTCGGCTCGGCCAGGATGATGTCGCCGAGCATGGCGAAGCTGGCGGCGACCCCGCCCGTCGTCGGGTGGGTGAGCAGGCTGATGTAGGGCATTCCTGCCTGATCGCGCAGACGAGCCAGCGCGGCGCAGGTCTTGGCCATCTGCATGAGCGACAGCACCCCCTCCTGCATGCGCGCGCCGCCCGACGCGCTGATGATGATCGCCGGCTGCCGAAGGTCGATGGCCCGCTCGATCTGGCGGGTGATCGCCTCGCCGACCACCGATCCCATGGACCCACCCATGAAGCGGAAGTTGAAGGTCCCGATCTGAACGGGGATGCCATCGATCACGGCCGAGCCGGCGATGTAGGCGTCCCGCTCACCGCAGTCCGCGCGCGCCGCCAGCAGACGCTTCGCGTAGGGCTTCTGGTCACGAAAGTTGAGCGGATCCTGGGGCGTCAGCCCGATATCGTGGCGCTCGAAGCTGCCCTCGTCGATGAGCAGGGCGATCCGGTCGAGCGGGTCCAGCTTGAGGTGGTTGCCGCAGCTCGAGCAGACCTGGAGCGTCTCCACCAGGGCCGCCTGGTAGAGGATCGCGCCGCAGGCCGTACACTTCAGCCAGAGCTGAGGCGTGGGGCCCGTCGCCGGACGGGTCCGAGGTTTGGGCTCTGGAGGGGGCTGCTCGAACCAGCGAGGACCGTCGGACATCGTGAACCTCCGCCCGTAGGACCCGGAACGGCGAGGCTCTCAGGATAGCCCGCCGGGCGGGCGCCGTACAGGGAGGGGCGCTTCAGTCGGCCCAGCGCCCGCGCGCGGTGAGGGCGTCGATGATCGCCTCGTGCAGGCGCGGACGGAGGGCACGAAAGGCGCGATATCTCGGGCTGTCCGGCGCGCCGGGCACCGCGCCGCCCTCGACGAAGGGGTGGACGCGGTTGGCCAGGACGCTCACGACCACCCCTTGCCGCGGAGCGATCCACAGGCTGCAACCCGTGAAGCCCAGGTGACCGACGCCGTCCGAAGGCCAGCGTGGCCCCGCGGAGCAGGCGCCGGGGGTCGGGCTGTCCCAGCCCAGGCGGTGCGATCCGGGTCCCTGCTCGGACCAGGCGCGCCGCACGAGCGCGGGGCTCAGGCCCACCGACTCGCCGCGCCAGGCGCGGAGCTGCCAGGCGCCCATGGCCGCCACGGCGCGCGCCGAGCCGAAGAGGCCGGCGTGAGCGCTGAACCCGCCCAGCACAGCGGCGTTGAGATCGTGAACCGTGCCGACGACCATGCCTCCGCGCACCGGGCAGAGCTCCGTGGCCGCGGCGCCGGGCCAGCCCCAGCGCAGGTCTGCCCCCGAGGGCGCGCGGACGTGGCGCTCCCAGAGCCGGTCCAGGCGATCTCCGCCCGCGACCTCCAAGGCGGCGCCAAGGAGCAGGAAGCCGAGATCGCTGTACAGGTGACGCTGGCCGGGCGGGGCGACCGGGGGCGTGCTGACGGCGGCGGCGATGAGCCGGCTGCGCGTGCTCTCCGTCCCCCAGGCGAGGCCGTGCGCGTTGGCGATCTCGTAGAGCGGGCGCCAGGCGGCGTAGCCGGCGCTGTGCTGCAGGCAGTGTCGCGCGCTCACCCCCGCGGGGGCGTCGGGGACGAGCTCGCTCAGCGGCGCGTCCAGGTCCAGCCTCCCCAGGTCGGCGAGCGCGAGGGCGAGCGGAGCGCCACAGAGCACCTTCGTCAGGCTGGCGAGGTCCCAGGCCTGGTCGCGTCCCACCGGGCGCGGGCGGGGGACACGCTCCGCCTGGCCGTGGTCACAGGCGAAGAGCTCCTCGTCGGCGCTGCGAACGCAGACCGAGGCCCCGCTCATCAGGCCCTGCCCGATGCCCTCGTGCAGGATCGCCTCGACCTCAGCCCACATGGACACCCTCGCCGTCCAGCACGGCCTGAGCGCCCACCACCCAGGGGCGGTTCGCCGCCCCGTGCCCGACGGGCAGGCCGGCGACGATGGGGACCCCCAGCGGCTCCAGGCGCTCGAGGAGGACCTCGAGGAGGGTCCAGCCAGCACCGGGCGGGGGGTCACAGTTTACGAACTCGCCTAGTGCAATTCCACACACCCCGGCGAAGGCGCCAGCGCAGATGAGCTGGTGCAGACAGCGGTCGAGGCGATAGGGCGCCTCGCCGGTGTCCTCGAGGATGGCGATGCCGCCTGCGGCCTGCCAGGCATGCGCCGTCCCGCAGAGGCTGGCCAGCACCGCGATGTTCCCGCCGGTGAGCGCCCCCCGCACCGCGCCCCTGGGGCCCGCGACGGCCTCCCCGGGAAGGCTGGGGGCGCGCCCCTCCAGGAGGAGCGCGCGCGTAGCCTCGACGGTGTCGTCGTCGGCCAGGGTGCCGAGGCTGGTCAGAACCGGCCCGTGGACGGCGCGACCGCGACCGCGCAGCGCGCAGAAGAGCGCCGTCGCGTCCGAGAACCCGACGATCGGCCGCTGGTCCAGCGCGCCAGCGGGCAGCGCGTCCAGCAGGTGCGCCGTGCCGTACCCGCCGCGGGCGAACCAGACGGCGTCCAGGTCCGGCGCGCTCACCGCCCAGCGCAGGTCGGCGGCCCGCTGCTCGGCAGTACCCGCGTTGAAGCGGTGCTTTGCGTCGAGATTCGGCGCAAGGACGGGCTGCAGGCCGAAGCTCCGCAGCCGGTCGAGACCAGCCTCCAGCCGGGCGGGGGCAAAGATCCCCGCCGGCGCCACCACCGCCACTCTCGCCCCTTTACGTAGCATCTGGGATCGTTAATCCCCTGACGTGTACCCCGCATCGAGATCCGCAGGCTAAAGGAGGCGGCTCTCGGAGGAACTCATGACCGTCTCCTGCTGGCTCGACACCGCGCACGCGCCGAGCGCCCCGCTGCAAGGCGAGGTCTCCTGCGATGTCGTGGTGATCGGAGCAGGTCTCTGCGGGACCTCGGCCGCGCTGGCCCTGGCGAAGGCCGGCGTAGAGACCGTGGTGTTGGAGCACGGGCGCGTCGCGGGCTCGGCCACGGGGCGCAACGCGGGCTTCATCCTGCAAGGGACCGCGGAGCGCTACAGCCGGGCGGCGAGCGTCTACGGGCGCGAGCGCACCCAGCGCATCCACGCGCTCAGCCTGGAGAACCACGCCCACATGGCGGATTTCCTCGCCGAGCACGCGATCGAGGCTGGCTATCGTCGCGCGGGCAGCCTCCAGCTCGCCAGCTCGGAGAGCGAGGAGCACGAGCTGATCGAGAGCGCGGAGATGGCGAACGCCGACGGCTTCCCCGCGGAGCTCCTCACGGGAGAGGACCTGCCCCTGGTCTACCGGGAGGCGGGCTTCCGCGTGGGCGTGCGCCTGCCCCAGGACGGCGAGGTGGACCCTGTGCGGCTGGTCCGCGGCGCGATGGGCGTAGCCCGCGGCCTGGGCGCCCGCCTCTTCGAGGACACCCCTGTGCTCGCCCTCGACGCCGCCGCCGCGGGGAGCGTGCGCGTGCAGACGCCCACGGGCAGCGTGTCCGCCAGCCTCGCCCTGGTCTGCACGAACGCCCGCGCCGGCGAGCTGCTGCCCTGGTACGCCGACAAGGTCGATCCGGTGCGCGGCCAGATGATGGCCACCGCTCCCGCCCCCCGCGTCTTCGAGCTCCCCGTCTATGCCGACCACGGCTACGACTACTGGCGCCAGGACGAGCTGGGCCGGGTCGTCCTGGGAGGCTGGCGCAACCTCGACCCCCAGGGCGAGCGCGGCACCCAGGACGTGCTCCACGAGGGGATTCAGTCGAAGATGGAGGCTTTCCTCGAGCGCTTCCCTGGCCTGGGCTCACCGGCGGTCACCCACCGCTGGTCCGGGACGATGGGGTTCTCGCGGGACGGGCTCCCGCTCATCGGCCCCGCGCCCGGCGCCCCAGGGGCCCTGGCGGGAGTCGGCTTTACAGGGCATGGTTTCGGCTTCGCCTGGCTGGCGGGAGAGGCGCTGGCAGCGCTGGCCCTCGAGGGTCAGCACAGGATGGCGACTTTACTGAGCCCAAGACGCTTTCTGTAAACGTCGCCATGACGGAAAAACGGTGGCCAGGGTCGCTGGCCTGCTCTACACTGCGCTGTCCCAGGAGGACCCATGGGTCTGGATGAACGCGTCAATTGCTGCCCCGATGGGCTGGTCACCGACCGCCGCCGCCGCATCAAGGTGCTGGACTGCACGATCCGCGACGGCGGCATCTGCAACGACTGGCAGTTCGACTTCGAGACCGTACGCGCGGTCTACGAGGCGCTCTCGGCCTGCGGCCTGGACTACATGGAGGTCGGGTACAAGTACCCGCGCCCGGACAAGCCGGAGGAGGGCATCGGCCCCTGGCGCTACTGCGACGAGGCGGACCTCGCGAAGGTGGTGCAGCCGGGTCGCATGAAGCTCTCGGCGATGGTCGACATCGGCAAGGTCAAGGCCAGCGAGATCCCCCAGAAGAAGGACTCGCTGATCGACACCGTGCGCATCGCCTGCTACGCGCACCAGATCGACGAGGCCATCCACGTCCTCGATCACTGTCTGGCCGCCGGCTACGAGACCGCGGTGAACGTGATGGCCGTCTCGACGCTGACGCCGGAGGCGGTGGACAACTTCCTCATCAAGCTGGCCGGAACCAAGGTGCACACGGTGTGCCTGGTGGACAGCTTCGGCGCGCTCTACCCGTACCATGTGCGCTACCTCCTCAGGAAGTACATGAACTACCTGGGCGAGGAGAAGAAGGTCGGCGTCCACTTCCACAACAACCAGCAGCAGGCCTTCGCCAACACGATCTCCGCCATCGACGAGGGCGTGGACATCGTGGACGCGACGATTCACGGCATGGGCCGCGGCGCCGGGAACTGCCCGCTCGAGCTGCTGCTCTTCTACCTGGACAACCCGCGCTACGACACCAGCTCCGTGCTGGATCTCGTGGAGTACTTCGCCTACATGCGGGATGATCTGCGCTGGGGCTATCACCTGCCCTACGCGATCACGGGCTACTTCAACCTGCACCCGAAGCTCGGCATGGACCGGATGAAGCGAAACGATCGCTATCAGGTCCGCCAGATGTACGAGTCCCTGGCGGGCCTGCAGGAGGCGGGGAAGAAGGCGAGCTGAGCGGACGAGCGGCGACGGACGCCCCTGGGCTCAGTGCCGCTCTCGCCAGCTGTCCATCTCCTCCTCGAGCTGCTTGATGCGCTTCTCCAGCGCCTCGAGACGCACGTCCTGGTCGTTGCCGACGACCGGGAGGGCGACCCTCCCCTCGATGGTCGCGATGGCGTCGCGGGCGCTGGCGATCAGCTTCCGCGCCTCCTCCTCACGGCGATAGCGCTCCAGCTTCGCCACCGTCGTCGTGTCGCCGACCTCGGCCAGGACGGGCAGCACGTTCTGGCGGGTGCGCAGGTCCAGGTCGTCCAGCAGCGGCTCCGCGACGCGAGCGATGCGGGCGTTGGCGTCGAGGAGCGCCTGCCCCTCGAAGGAGCGCGCCGCCAGCCTCACCGCGGCGTGGAGCGGCGCGGGCCGAACGATGAAGCTCAGCTTCGGGTCCAGGAGCAGCCCCAGGTCGTTGGCCGTCCCGTGCTCGCCCAGCGCGTCCGCGGCGGCGTGCCTCAGGCCCTCCCACTCCCGACCTCGAATCCGGATGAGCTTGCGCGCCTCGATCACGGACAGGCCCGGATCGACCTTGGAGAGCGAGGCGAGCATCCCCTCGCGGACGTGGGGGAGCGGCTCCCCGCTCAGGCCCTTGCGCAGGGCGGCGGCCACCTCTGCGCCCGTGGTCCGCCCGAGCGCCTCGACGACCTGGGCGCGAAGATCAGCGTCCGGGGTGGAGATCTGGCGAAGCAGAGGCTCGGCCATGCGCTGCTCCCCGAGCGCGCGGGCGGCGGCCATGCGCAGGGCCGTGGGGCGCGCGGCGTCGCTCAGGGTCGCGATCAGCGCCGCGCTCGCGTCGGTGTCGCCGAGCGCCTCGGCCGCGGCGAGGCGGGCGTGGGGGCTGGGGCTCGCGAGCTGCGCCTCCCAGGCGGACGGCTCCTGCTGCTGCTCCACCCGGGCCAGCACGCCGGAGTCGGGGTCGAAGGCGACATAGAGCGGCGCGGCCGGGAGCGGCTGGCTCAGCTCCAGCTCCTCGTCGTCCAGCCAGCCGGAGATCCGCTGGGGGCCCTCGGCCGTGCCGATCTCGACGGTGATCGGCAGCGTGTACGCCGGCCGCTTCGGGCCCACCGCCTGGCGGACGGTGACCACGAGCTTCCCGTCCTCCCAGCGGGAGCGCACGGTCAGCTCCGGCACCACCGGCAGCTCCACCCACTGCTGGAAGAACCAGCCCAGCTCCTGGCCGCTCTCCCGCTCCAGCGCGTCGCGGAGATCCTCGCTGTCCACCAGCCCGCGCTGGTTCTCCCGCGTGTAGCGCCGCACGCCCGCCCAGAAGGCGTCCTCGCCCAGCATGACGCGGAGCATGTGCAGGACCGACGCGCCCTTCACGTAGACGCGGCCATTGTCGGGGGCGCCGGGGCCCTGGTGGAAGCGCCCCGCCAGGGCCGGGCCGTCCAGGCTCGCGGCGAAGTAGCCCCGCATCTCCGCCGCCGCGATGTCCTCCCCGCGGGTCTCGCGCGCCCAGTCGGTCGCCATGAAGGTGGCGAAGCCCTCGTTCAGCCAGAGCTCGCGCCAGCTCCGGCAGGTCAGCAGGTCCCCGAACCACTGGTGGGCGAGCTCGTGGGCGACCGTGCCCTCCACCCAGCGGCCGGAGCCGGAGCGCTCGTCCGGGATGAGCATGCGGGCGTCCTCGATGGTCGCGCCCGTGTTCTCCATCCCAAGATAGATAAAGCGCTCGACAAAGATCTGTCGGTAGTTACCCCAGGGGTACTCCACGCCCGTCCTCTTCGCGAAGTGAGCCTTCATCGCGGGGATCGGGTCGAGCACGCGCGAGATCGCGCCGGGGGAGGTCCCGGGCGGGACCCAGACGGTGTTGTCGCCGCTGCCGTGCTCCTCGTAAGGGCCGGCGGCGAGCATGATCAGGTAGGTGACGAGATCGTCGGTGGGGTTGGTCATCGCCTTCCACCCTGGCGGCGCCTTGACCTGCCCGGTGTAGACGAAGCGATCGTTGGGGTGATCCCAGCTCGGGAACCAGTAGCGGTTCTCTTCGTCCTCGCCCTGCGAGAAGACGTGAGGGAAGGAGTCCGGGCTCTCGCCGCGGAAGTGCAGCCCGTTGCGCGGCGTGGCGCTGAAGTGGATCTCGACCGAGGACACCGCGCCACGCTCGGTGGGGATCTCGATGAGCAGCGCGTCTCCTACGGCGCGGTGCTGGGCGGGGGCGCCGTCGAGGAGCACCGAGCCGAAGCTCATCTCGACCTGGTCCAGCGAGAGCGGTCCCGGACCGAGGCGCTGGACCGTGTAGGTCGCGACGCCGCTGACCGCGCGCGCCTCCGGGTCGAGATCGATGCTCAGATTCAGCTTCTGTACGTCGAAGCTGCGATCCGGCGCCTCCTGACCGCGTGGGTCTGGGGCGAGCACGCCCACCCCCGACGCGCCGTCCGAGAGGTTGAAGGGACCGGCGGCCAGAGCCAGCGGCGAGAGCAGGAGGAGCGGGAGGGGAGTGCGCCAGCGCATGGTCAGGGAGGATATCAGGAGAGAGACCATGCGTCCGCGCCTCTTCATGCTCGACAACATCGACTCGTTCACCTGGAACCTCGTCCAGGCGTGCCGGTCGCTCGGGGCGCGCGTCCGCGTGGCGCGCAACGACGAGATCACGCTCGACGCCGTGCTGGCGCTCAGGCCCACCCACGTCGTGATCTCGCCGGGCCCCGGCCGACCGGAGGGCGCGGGCCTGACCCTGGCCCTCCTCGAGGCGCTGGTGCTGCGCGAGGCGCTGGGCCCGCTGCCGGTGCTGGGGGTCTGCCTCGGCCATCAAGCCCTGGCGCAGCTGCTCGGCGGGCGCGTCGTGGCCGCCCGCGCGCTCATTCATGGAAAATCGAGCCTGGTTCGACACGACCATAAAGGTGTCTTCCAAGGTCTACCCGACCCCGCCCAGATGGGGCGCTACCACTCCCTGGCCGTGGACGCCGCGAGCCTGCCGCCCACGCTCGAGGCGAGCGCCTGGAGCGAGGACGGCGAGCTGATGGGCCTCCGACACACGACGCTGCCGGTCGAGGGCGTGCAATTCCACCCGGAGAGCGTGATGAGCCCGCACGGCGCTCGGCTTCTGGAGAACTTCATGTCCTTTCGAGCGACCCGCCGGACGCCGGGCTAAGAGACCTCCATGCTGTCGATGACGCTGCTCGGGATCGCGCTGGCCTCAGCCTCTCCCGCTCTGCAGGAGACCGCAGGGCCCGAGGCTCCTGAACCCTCGCCGTACACGACCCCGCTGGTCGACATGAGCGACCTTCGAGGCTACGCCGAGCTTCGAGGATCCTGGACCGACGCCGAGGGCACCCCCTGGACCCTGGTCGAGCGCCTCCGCCCCACCCTCGAGATCTCTCCGAGCGAGCGTTTCAGCCTGGAGGCGACCTTGGAGGCCAACCTCGAGCAGGGCCGCTACGCGCCCGCCGAGGCCGAGGCGCTCCTGCGCGAGCAGGTCGGCGACGCGCTCTTCGAGAGCTTTCTCGATCTGTACGGTTGTACGCTGACGACGGAGCGAGAGCTCGACGGCGTCGAGGATGTGGTCTCGCTCGACCGGCTCTTCCTGGACCTCAACCTGCCGGTCGCCGACATTCGTGTTGGAAGACAGGGGCTCAACTGGGGTTCGGCGTACTTCCTCAATCCAACAGATGTGTTTTCTGAAGTAATCGTCGCCGAGCCCTGGCGGGAGCGCCAGGGTGTGGACGCGGCGCGCGTCACCGTGCCGCTGGGCGACC
>CAZKWG010000076.1:0-7130 GCA_964556105.1 uncultured Enterobacterales bacterium
CCCGGCAGCTCCAGGCAGCGCCACGGGGAGGGCGGGTCGAGGCTGCACACCTGCCTGCCGCCGCCCACCCAGACCGTGCCGTCGGGCTCCACGCTCAAACGTTTGGTGGCGCCCTCCAGGCCGGGGTTCGGCCAGGCGGCGATCCGCTCCGGCGGCCCGCTCGCGACCGTGCGGTAGAGCCCGTCCTGGGCCGTGATCCAGACGCGCCCGTCGGGAGAAGCGACGCAGCCGTCCCGAAAGTGGGTCTGGGAGGGAGAGGGCCAGGTGGAGATCGCGTCCGTGATGCGCACAAACAGACCCGGGCCGCTGATGCCCTCGGTGCCGATGGTCCACAGCGCGCCGTCGCCGTCCAGGCAGGTGGGGTTCTTGATGACCGGCCCGCGGAGCGCCCCCGCCGTGCTGGCCTCCTGGTTTACCCAGACGAGGCTCGACGAGGTCGTCTCCCATAGGCGATCCAACCCCAGATCGTGATCCCTGCTCGCCTCGCCTGGCAGCCCGTCTCGCCGGCTCCACAGGGCGGCGCCGGGCTCGGGGAGCTGGGCCAGCCCGCGGAAGGTGCCCAGCCAGAGGCTGCCCTCTGCGTCCACCAGCAGCGGCCCGCCGGTGAACACCCCCTCCGCCGGCCCCCAGGTGCGGGTGTGGCCGTCCGGCTGGACGATGGAGAGGGAGTTGCCCAGCGCGACCCAGGCCTCTTCGCCGCGCAGGGCGAGCGCGTGGCCGCGACCGGTGATCTGGGTGCGGGCGAGCAGCGCGCCCTGACCATCCAATCTACGCACCGTCCCGCTGTTGTCCAGGGTCCACAGGCTGCCGTCGGGCGAGCGCTCGGCGTCGATGGCGACCTCGGCCTCGCTGAGCTGCTGGGGAGCTGCCCCGGCCTCCACCCGCCAGAAGGCCGTGGTCGTGCCGACGATCCAGCCCTCGCCGAACCCGCGCCGCAGCAGGCGCGCCCCCGGCGGGAGCGCGAGGTCCAGGGGCGGCCCGAGGTTCCCGTCGCGCACGACCTGCAGGCCCTTCGAGGTCAAGGCCACGGCCTCGCCCGCCTCGTTCAGCTCCAGATCCAGGACCAGGGCCTCGGCGCCGCTCGGGCCCGTCAGCGGCCTCACCGTCTCGCCGGCGATCCACCAGCCGCGCCCCAGCGACTCGCGCGCCACCGCCGCCCCGTCCTGGCCGACGACGATGCGCTTGATCTCGTGGTCGATGGCGCCGCCGTCCACGCGCGTCGCCCGCTGGCCGTCCCAGGTGTACAGACCGGCGTGGGTGGCGATCCAGACCACGCCCCGCGGATCCACCGCCAGATCGTCCACATGCTCGGAGATCAGGCCCTGATCGTGGGTGATCCAGCGCCAGGGAGGCTCGGCGCCGAGCGCGAGGCCGAGGAGCCAGATCATCCGGTCGTCGCCGGTCCGCGGTTTGCGCTCAGCCCGCCCCAGAGCAGGATCACCGCCAGGATCGGGTGGAAGACCGAGGGGCCCTTGCAGGCCTCGGTCAGCGCCGAGAGGGGCAGCACCCAGGCCAGCGCGACCGCCTGCGCGCCGGCCAGGACGTGGTAGGCGGCCATGGCCAGGACCAGCGCGCGGTGGAGCCCGGCGTCCTCGCGGCGGGTGAGGGTGTAGAGGGTGATCGCCACCTGGCTCAGGTTGCTGAAGGCGGCGAGGCGCAGGCAGAGCGCGCCGGTGGCGTCGATGCCCGGGAAGACCCGCTCTGGGGCGAGGGCGAAGAGCCCCACGCCCAGCGGGACCTGCAAGGCCAGGTTCAACCACAGCAGCCCGCGCAGACGGGCGCTCACGCCTGCACCGTGCGCGGCGCCGGCCCCAGCCCGATCTCGCCCAGCCGCGCCACCGCCGCCCCCGCCGACGACACCGACCCCACCGTGTAGAACATCGCCAGCTCTCCCGGGCGGACCCGCCCCTCGGCGAGCGCATGATACAGGTTGACGAAGGGGAAGGGCGCGCCCACGTTGGCCAGGCGCGGGAAGAGGTCCAGGGTCCGCGCGGCGGGGACGCCGAGGGCGTCGGCGCACATGCGCGAGAACCAGGCCAGCGGCGTGCTGAACCCGAAGTAGTGGATCTCCTCGAGGCCCACGCCGGCCCGCCGCGCCGCCTCGCCGCAGCAGCGCTGCACCAGCCCGGGGCCCGAGGTCTCGCGCAGCGCCCGCGCGCCCTCCGCGCCCACCCGCATGCGCACGACGCCGCGGCCGTCCACGGCCTCCAGGACGTGCTCGAAGACGCCGCAGGTCGCCGCCGTGTTTGTCATCATCGCGCCCAGCAGGCCCTCGTCGCCGCGCGGGGCCTCGACCACCGCCGCCGCCGCCACGTCCGAGCTAATCCAGCCCAGCGAGTCGTCGGTCTGCCGCGAGTTGGTGGACGAGCAGACCAGCAGCGCGCGGCGATAGCTCCCGGCCGCCAGCAGCCCCTCCGCCACCTGCAGCAGGGCGAGCGCGCTCGAGCAGGCGGTCTCCAGGTTCCAGGCGGGGACCTCCAGATCCAGCGCCCGCGCCAGGAAGACGGCGTCTCCGGGGGCGACGAAGCGCTCCGGCAGCCAGGAGGCGCAGAGGATCACGTCCACGTCCTTGGCCTCCAGGCCCGCCGCCTGGAGCGCGTCCTGAGCGGCGGCCAGCTCCAGCCCGAGGCAGGTCTCGCCGGGCGCGAGGACGTGGCGGACGCGCGATCCGCGGAAGGGATCGCTCAGATAGGCGGCCATGGCCTCGTCGAAGCCCTGGCTGGCGGCGGTGCCGTCGGCGCGCTGAAAGGCGCGGGCGAGGCCGCGCTCGGTCTCGGACGCCACCTCGGACGCGCGGTGGAGGCGGTACCAGTCGTTGTCGCGGGTCTCGCCGCCCAGGCGCACCCCCAGGGAGCGCAGCGCGAGCTGCGGCGCTCGGGAGCTCATGAGGCCTCCGGCGCGTGGAAGGTGAGGTTGCGGACGCGGCTGCCGATGGGCGGGCGCTCGTCGGGGTCGATGCGCACGTCGATAATCACCGGCCCGGGGCGCGCGAGGGCGCGAGCCAGCCGCGCGTCCAGGTGGCGCTCGTCGTCGATGCGGACGCCGTGCGCTCCCAGGCTGCGCGCCAGCGCGGCGAAATCCACCTGAGCCTGGTCAAGATCGCGCACATCATAACCCTGAGACGACATCCCGTGCCGACACATGCCATAGCCGTGGTCGTTCAGCACGATCCAGACCACGTCCAGGCCGTGCCGCACGGCGGTCACCACCTCGTTGCCCATCAGCATCGCCCCGTCGCCCACCAGCGCGACCGCCTTCTGCCCGCCGACCGCGACGCCGATGGCGCCCGCCGTGACGTGGCCCATCGAGCCCCAGCCCACGCTGACGCGCAGGCGCGGGGCGGGGAGGCGGAGGAGGTGGATCGCCCAGGCGAAGGCGTTGCCGGACTCGGCCAGCAGGGTCGCCGCGCTCCCCTCGACGACGAGCTGCTGCACGGCCTCCATCAGGACCGAGGGCCGCAC
This sequence comes from uncultured Enterobacterales bacterium, assembly GCA_964556105.1. Classification (GTDB taxonomy): domain Bacteria; phylum Myxococcota_A; class UBA796; order UBA796; family CAZKWG01; genus CAZKWG01. The sequence continues at coordinate 3,462 of CAZKWG010000076.1, forward strand.
CGGGCCGCCCTCCCGACGCTCGCCGCCGCGCACCTCGCGAGGCGCGGAGAGGGCCGCCACCCGCGCCAGCGGGACCCGGGCCAGCAGCCCCTCCAAGACCACGCGCGCCGGCGCCGCGATCACGGCGTGGGGGACGTCCGCGTACCCGCCGTGCGGCGGCTCCCCCTCGGCGTCCACGACGACGATCTCGCGCTGCGGGCGCAGGGCGGGACTCCACCCGCTCTCGGCTTCTCCGAGCTGAACCCCAAGCAGGAGCAGGACCTCGAAGGGGCGGCGGCGGATCGTCTCCAGGGTCTGCTCCTGGCCCGCGAAGCCCACGACGCCGAGATGACAGGGATGATCCTCGGGCAGCACGCCCTTGCCGTGCGGGGCGCTCACCACGCGCAGACCGGTGCGATCGACCAGCGCGCGCAGGGCCTCGCCCGCCGCTCCCGCCGCCCGACCGACCACCGCCAGCGCCTGTCCGCGCGCGATGACCTCGGCCAGCGCGTCCAGCGTCCCCGGATCGACCGCCGCCGGGGCGCGCGTCACCGGGGCGAAGACCAGCGGCTCGCCCAGACCGAGCAGCACGTCCGAGGGCAGGCCGAGGTGGGCGACCAGGCCGCCCGGACCGGCCATGCCCCAGGCGATCTTGTACAGCATCGCCTGAAGCTGGGCGCGCGACTCCACCGCCGCCGCCAGGTGCATCACCGCGCCCGCGCTGTACAGCCCGCCCAGCGGACCCTCCGGCCCCGTCTCCTGGGTGGCGCCGCGGGCGCGCCGCGCGGTCGGGGTGAGCCCGGAGAGCAGCAGCACCCGCGCGCCCTCCTGACGCGCCGCGACCAGCCCGGTCAGCGCGTTGGTCAGGCCGGGGCCGGTGGTGACCATGACCACGACCAGCTCGCCCGTGGCCAGGGAGGCCTCGGTCGCCGCGAAGACCGCGCCGGCCTCGTGCTGCGCGTGGATCAGCGCCAGGCTGTCGCGGCGGGCAGCGGCGGACCAGAGCGCGGCGACCCCGCCGCCAGAGACCCCAAACGCGCGGCGTACGCCGGCGGCGATCAGCCAGTCCACCAGACTGTCGGCGAGGGAAGCTCGGGGCGCGGGCGCGCAGGAGAGGGCGTGCATGGGGACCTCCTCAGCCGGCCTGGGGGGAGGGGATGACGCCGAGCTGGCGCAGCAGGGCGAGCTCGTCGGCGACGCGCCAGAGATCCGTGAGCTGGCCGTCCTGGAAGCGCAGCACGCCCGCCTCGGCCATGCTGATCGCGGCTCCCGTGGCGGGGATGCCCATGAACTCGCCCTGGTGCGTGCCCGTCACCACCCAGCGCCCAGCGACCCGGTCTCCCTCGACGATGAGGTCCTGGGGCGCGCTGGTCCAGTCGGGGAAGGCCGCCCGAACCATGCTCAGGCCCAGCTTGAAGCCCTCGCGGCCCGGCGGCCCGCCGCGGTGATCGACGTAGTCGGGGGCGATGAGGACGTCGGCCAGGGCGAGATCGCCGCCGGAGATGATCTCCTGGAAGATGCGGGTCGCGATCGCGCGCAGATCGGCGTTGGACGGGGACATGGGCACCTCGGGGCGGCGGGGCTTGGGAGTGGTGAGTGCGTCCGCCACGTCCAGAAGCTACGGCGCCCAGGGCCCGGCGACCCCTCACATGAATGGGGGAGGGGAGCCGGAGCGCGCTAGCCCAACGCCTCCACCATCCTCCCCAACTCCTCGCCCGTCAGCGCGTACAGCCGCCCCGCCACCCGCAGCACCACGCTCCCCGGTCGGGCGGCGTCGGCCTGCACCGCCGCGCGCAGGATCGCGCCGAGGTCCCGCCCGCTCAGATCGCGGGAGAGCGCCTCAGCGGCGTCACGCTGGCGTTGAACCAGCCGATCACGGTGCGCGCGCTGACGGCAGGCCTCGCTGGCGAAGCGTCGACGTGCGCTGGATTGCGCGGGGAGCGGGCGCCCGCAGCCGCAGCGACAGAGACGAGCAGGGGAGGGGAGATCGGTCATTCGTCCGTCATTACGCGCCCAGGGCCGAGGCGCATCCCTCAGACCCCGTTCAAGGCGTCCACCACCGCGAACAGGTCGCCGATCTCGTAGTGATCCACCGCCACCAGGGTCGGCACCCTGCCCGCCGCCGCCGCGCAGCGCTCGGCCCGCGCGCCCAGCACGTCCATGGCGTTCGCCTCCGCGGCGAGCGCGTCCGAGGGCAGCGGACCCAGCCAGTGGTTGAGCAGGAAGAGCGGGTTGGCCACATCGCCGCGGTTCAACTCACAGTTGAATTCGTCTACCGCCTCGAAGTCGTAGGGCGTGTCCCAGAAGAGGTCCCAGGCGTGGTGGTACCAGTCGGGGGGAGGCCCCGCCGACTCCGCGCTGACGATGAGGCGCTCGTCGGCGTCGATGAGCTCGCCGAGCGTGGGCATGGTCCCGCCGTCCCAGGCCCAGGCGCGCGGCACCAGCCCGGCCTGCATGAAGGCGTCCGAGGTCTGATCCACCGTGATCCCGTCCTGGATGACGAAGACCAGCACCTCATGCGGGTTCGCGTCCAGAAAATCGGCGTAGAGCGCCAACACATCCGCCAGCGGCACGCTCCCCAGCGAGCAGTAGCCGTGGCAGAGCAGCAGCTCGCCGTCCTCCTCCACCGTGTCCAGGAGGAAGCCGCGAACGCCGTCCTCGAGCTGGTCGGCGATGTCGTGCCCCTGGTTGGGCAACATCCAGCCGTCGTCGGCGTTGGACATGCTGTTGTGCGTGGCGGGCAGGGCCACCTCGTCCAGGCGGCGATCGCAGAGGGCGGCGTGGCCGTTGCAGGCGCGCTCGGTCTCCGCCTTGGGAGGGGAGCAGGCGACGAGCCAGAAGAGCAGGAGGGGAGGGGACATCGGGGGGAGCTCCGTGCGCGCCGAGGTCCAGGTCGGGCGCATCCCTCACAATACGCTCCAGCACGCGATCCTCGACGCCTGTCCTCGAAAGTCTTCCTTCTCCTGGTATCCTGGGCGAGGAGACGTCCCGATGCTCACCTCGCTCCTGCTCCTCGCCGCCGCCCAGGCCGGCGCGCCCGCCAACTTCCGCGCCGGGGTCGAGGGCCAGACCGGCTTCGGCCCGCCGGTGGTCTCCGCGGACGGGTCCAAGGTGGCGCTGACGCGCTGGGACCGGGTCGGGCTCACGGTCTGGGACCTGGAGACGGGCGCCAGCCAGCCGGTGAGCGCGGCGCGCGGGGCGGGCTTCCACCCGGTCTGGGACGGCGAGGCCCTCCTCTTCAAGGCGATCACCGGGGACGATCAGCCGATCCAGCAGGCCCTGCGCTGGAGCGACGGCGCGATCGCGGTCCTGGAGGCGGGCGGGCGGGTCGGCCAGCCGGAGGCGCTGCCCGACGGCGGCCTGATCTGGGCCAGCCGCGACACCCTGGTCCAGGCGGACAGCCGCGGGCGCCGCGCGATCGGCTGGGTGGGCGACGTGGATCTCGTCGAGCCCGACCCGACCGGCGCCTGGCTGGCCTGGGACGACGGGCACGGGGACCTCCGCCTGCGCGCGCTGGAGGGCGGCCCCGTCCGCACCCTGGACGCCGCCGGCAAGGGCGCTCACCCGCGCTGGAGCTCCGACGGCGAGCTGCTGCTCCACCACACGCCGGACGGGGAGATCCGCGTGGTGGATCCCGACACGGGCGCGCTGCTGGCCGCGGTCGAGGGGAGCCACGCCGCCTGGGTGCCG
>CAZKWG010000076.1:7140-16837 GCA_964556105.1 uncultured Enterobacterales bacterium
CTTTTGGCAGAGAGGCGCGGCAGCAGCTGAATCGCCGCCTGGGTGCCGGGCACGCACAGCCTGGTCTTCGACCGCCTGGAGACGGGCCTGATCGACGAGGACGCGAGCCCCTACGTGGTGCGCGCGTCGAGCCTGTGGAGCCTGGACCTGGAGACGGGCGAGCTGGGCGCCCTCCTCGACGATCCCAGCCTGCACCCGCGCTATCCCGCCCCCATCGGCGACAGCGGCGACCTCTTCTTCGTGGACACGATCTCCGGCGATCTCTGGCGCCTGCGCGACGGCGTGCCTGAGCACGCCCGCAGCGCCCCGCCCTCGGCGGACGCGCCGACCCCGCCGCCCTACACCAGCGCCGCCGTCTGGGTGCCTTACCTGCACCAGCTCTGGGACACGCCGGACGACTACGACGGGAGCTGGTCCTGCGGCCCCAGCTCCTGCGTGCAGGTGCTCGGCACCTGGAGCGTCCTGCCCAACGCCGACATCACCTGCTCCTGGCCCTACAGCCACACCAGCACGCACGGCTGGTACATCCCGAACGCCTACTCCCACAACGGCTACACGTACGACACCTGGGGCGTCGGCGCGGGCGGCTACTGCCAGGGCGCCCACGGCTACATCTGCCGCGAGTACGGCGGCGCCCTCTGGGCCTACATGGTCTCGTTCATGCAGCAGCACGGCGTGGACTCGGCGCAGGTGGGCACGGACTTCAGCCACGTCATCAGCCAGACCGACGCCGGCTACCCGATGTACGCCTCGGTCAGCGTGCTCGGCTACGGGCACATCATCGCCGTGCGCGGCTACCTGCTGGACGGCGGCTCGCCCATCCACTCCATCGTCGTCAACGACCCTTACGGCAACGCCGGCACGGGCGACTGGGGCAATTACGACGGCGAGGGGATCACCTACGACTGGCCCGGCTACAACAACGGCCACCTGGAGATCAACGTCTCCCAGCTCTTCACCGCCCACGGCACGGCCCCGACGACGACCACCGAGCCTACGGAGACCACCCCGGTCGACACCGGCACGGCGCCCGTCGACACCGGCACGGCGCCCGCCGAGAGCGAGCCCGTCAGCGAGGAGCCCACCCTCGGCGACACCGGCCCCGCCTTCGAGCCCGAGCCCGCTGGCATGCCCGGCGAGCGCGCGCTGATCTCCGAGCTCGGCGCCTGCAGCAGCGGCCCCAGCCGGCCGATCGGCTGGGCGGCCGTGGCCCTGGCGGCCCTGGTCGGTCGGCGCCGGGCGCGTCGGCGCGGATAATCCCGTTGCCCAGGCCGGGCCCCGTGTGTATCTTGTGAGAGAAGGGCCCATTCTTCGGGCCGCCTCAGCGCCCGTCGGTCTTCGCGGCCAGGCGGGCGTCCCGCACGCGCGCGAACACGAGGTGGCGACCATGGGCGACAAGAACCCGAAGTCCCAGGCGAAGGCGAAGAAGCAGGACGCGCTCCAGAAGAGCGAGGCCAAGGCGGCCCACGACAAGAAGCAGGCGCCGCCGGTGCCGGGATCCGGCAAGGGCAGGTAGCTCAGCCTTTGCCTGCGGGCCTCACCCAGCCGCGCATCCAGGCCGCGTGATGGCTCGCGAGCAGCGCGTCCATCGCCAGGGGGCGACAACGATCTCCGCCCAGCGCCCCCTGGTGGAGCAGCGCCAGCACGACCGGAGAGAGCAGCGCCAACGCCGCGACGCGGACGTCCACGGGCGCCATCTCGCCCCGCGCGATGTGCCCCTCGATCCGGCGCTCCGCTGACTGCAGGGTCGGCTCGAGGATGGCGTCGACGAAGGCCGGCCCCACCTCCTCCGAGCGCATGCCCAGCGCGAGCCCCGCACCGAACATGGCGCCCACCCCGAAGCGCTGCCAGGCCTCGACGAAGGCGTCGAGCAGCCAGCGCGTGGAGGGCTCGGGCAGGCCGTGATCCTCGTCGCTGGCCCGCGCGAGGTGCTGCGCTCCCAGGCCCCCGAGGGCCTCCACCGTCGCCCGCCAGGCCCCCTCCTTGGAGCCGAAGTAGTGCAGCAGCGTGGGCACTGAGATGTCCGCGCGCGCCGCCAGCTCGCGCACGCTGGTCGCCACGCCCTCCCGCCCGAGCAGGGCTGGCGCCAGGGAGAGCGCGATCCGCTCTCGCTCCTGAGCATAGTCGTGGTTCCGGCTCCCGGTGGGGCGCGCCATCCTGACCTCTGCTGTAGCTTATACGACCTGCGATAAAAAACCATGGCATAAATTGTTGTCTGCGATATAAAAAATCTGCGCTGGCGCACAGACCGGCGTCCCGGGGTAGACGTGAACAGCCTCCTCTCGCTCCTGCTCTTGTTCATGCTCGGCGCCCGCGCCCAGGAGCCGGCCCAGGAGCCGGCCCAGGCCTCCTTGGAGCGCCTGCCCTCCGTGGTGGACATGCCGGCCGCCGTCTACCCGGCCGAGGCGCTGGCCAGCGGGACCGAGGCCAGCGTGCTCTTGCAGGTGAGCCTGGACGCCGAAGGTCGGGTCCTGGGCGCCGTGGTGAGCGAGCCGGCGGGGGGCGGCTTCGACGAGGCGGCGCGGCAGGCCGTGCTGGGGGCGCGCTTCACGCCCGCCATCGACGCGACGGGCGTCGCGGTCCCGTCCGTGATCGCCTACCGCTACCGCTTCACGGTGAAGACCGCCGCGGCGCTCTCCGTCGAGGGCAGGGTGCTCCTGGACGGCGGCGCCCCGCTGGGAGACCACGCCATCCGCGTCGTCTCGGCGGACGGCGCCCAGCGCTACGCGACGACCGACGCGGACGGGAACTTCCGCTTCGCCGGCCTCTCCGAGGGCGCCTGGACCGTGGTCTTCGAGGACCCGAAGTTCGAGACGCAGACCGCGGCGCTCACCGTGCAGCCCGGCCTGGTCGCGACGGTGGAGATCACGGCCCGCCTGCCGCGCGACGAGCGCGACAGCCGCTACGGCGAGGTCCTGATCATCGAGTCCGAGCGCATCCGCCCCGAGGTCACCGAGCGGCGCCTCTCCGCCGATGAGATCGCGTTTCTTCCTGGCTCGAACGGCGACGTCGTCAAGGTGGTGCAGAACCTGCCCGGCGTGGCCCGCGCGCCGCTGGGCACGGGCGCCCTGATCATCCGCGGCGCCGCGCCCGAGGACAGCGCCACCTTCGTGGACGGCGCGCGCATCCCCGTCGTCTTCCACTTTGGTGGGCTCACGACCATCCTGAGCGGCGACCTGCTCGACGAGGTCGCCTTCGTCCCGGGCAACGCCAGCGCCCGCTATGGGCGCTTCCTGGCGGGCATGGTCGAGCTGCGCACGAAGGCCGAGGTCCCCACGGAGCCCAGCGGTCACGTCAGCGTGGACCTCTACCAGACGGCCGCCTACCTGGAGCGCCCGGTGGGCGAGAACGGCGGGCTCACGCTCTCCTTCCGCCGCTCCTACGCCGACACCGTCCTGGTGCCCGTGCTCAACGCGCTGCCCGACCTGAGCATTCAGGCCCCACGCTATCTGGACGCCCAGCTCCGCGCCCAGGGGAAGCTCAAGAGCACGAAAGTGGACAGCCTGTTGCTGTTCTCGGACGACACGTTCGCCCTCCTGGGCAGCGACGACGAGGAGGGGCCGGTGCAGATCGGCCTCGCGACCCGCTTCTGGCGCGCCCGCGTCACGGCGAGCACCCCGCTCGTGGACGACTGGGAGAGCGAGCTGAACCTGAGCGCCGGGGTGGACACGCAGTCCTTCCTCTTCGACGTGACCGGCGAGGCGCTGGAGACGAACACCGTCGTCGCCCTGCGGCACGAGCTCAGCCGCCCCGTCTCGGACGCCCGGCGCGTCGGCTGGCGCCTCGGCTTCGACATGGAGGCCGGCCCGCAACGTTTCCTCTACGACGTCGCGACCTTCGGCCCGCGCGAGGAGGGCGAGACGATGCGCTTCGCCCCAGCCGTCTACCTGGAGCCCACCCTCCAGCTCGGCGATCTGCGCCTCATCCCTGGGCTTCGCGCCGACGTGCTCTCTCTGGACAGCGGCTACACCAACGCGTCGGTGGACCCGCGCTTCAGCGCGCGCTGGGCGCTCTCCGACGCCACCGCGCTGCGTCTCGGCGTCGGCCGCTACAGCCAGTTCCCCACCGTCCGCCAGGTGCTGCCCGACGGCGACGGCGTGCCCACCTTGGACCCGGCCCACGCGATCCAGACCAGCCTGGGCGTGGACCAGCGCCTCTTCGGCGCGGTCAGCGTCGAGGCGACGATCTTCTACAACCACCTCTATGACCTCATCGTCGGGCGCGAGGATCGCCTCCGCTTCTTCTCCGGGCCGCCGCCCACGGGCCCGCTCGATGACGAGCCCTACGCCAACGACGGCACCGGGCGCGTCTGCGGCGGGGAGCTGCTGGCCCGCCTGGAGCTGGAGCGCACGCTGGCCCTGGTCAGCCTGACCGTGTCCAACTCGGCGCGCGTCAAGCGCCCCGACCAGGAGGAGGTCCTCTTCGAGTACGACCAGCCGCTGACCCTGAACGTCCTGGCCTCGCAGCAGCTCCCGCGCAGCTGGCGGCTCGGGGCCCGCGCCCGCTTCGGCTCAGGCAACCCGAGCACGCCCGTCGTCAACCGCGTCTACGACATGGACTCGCGCAGCTTCATCCCCATCTATGGCGAGCGGGACAGCGACCGGCTGCCCAACTTTTTTACACTCGATGTTCGTGTCGATAAAATCTACACCCCGCGCTGGGGCGAGATCAGCACCTACCTGGACGTTCAGAACGCGACCAACGCGAAGAACGTCGAGGTGATGAGCTGGACCTACGACTATGGCGAGCCCGACCCCATCGCCGGGCTGCCGCTCTTCCCGACCTTCGGCGTGGAGATCAAATGGTGAGAACACTCCTCTCCTGCGCGGCGGCCCTCGGCCTCGTCGCCTGCGGCGGTCCCAACGAGGAGACGCTGCTCGACGAGCTGCGCGTCCTGGCCATGGTCCCGGCCGCTCCCGAGCTCGGCCCGGCGGAGCAGACCACCGTCTCCACCCGCGTCGTAGACCCGACCCAGGCGGGCTTTCGGTCCCTGGTCTGGTCCTGCACCTCGCTGGGCGAGGGCTGCCTGGAGGACCAGGAGGGGCGAAGCCTGGCGCTGGGGAAGTCGGCCGCGGGCCTCATCCAGACCGAGATCACCGTCTCGCCGGCCCTCGCCGCCGTCGCCACCGAGGAGCCGCTCCCCCTGGTGGCGGTGTGGGCCCTGGCCTGCGAGGACGGGCTCTGCCCGCTGATCGAGGCGGTCGAGGCCGGAGAGTCGGTGGACCCGGATCTGCTGGCCAGCCCGCTGGACTGGCTGGACACGCTGCCCATGGAGGGCGTCAGCCTCGCGTTCACGACGCTCTCCGTGAGCAGCCGCCCGGCGGACGAGCGCCACCCCGCGCCCACGCTCAGCGCGACCCTGGCCAGCGAGGTCGTCGCGCCCGGCGAGACCCTGAGCCTGGAGGCGCTGGCCCAGGGCACCCTGGGAGCAGAGGCGAAGATCTGGGGATACGCCGAGGACGGCGGCTTCGCCGGCACGGACGAGCGACCGGACGAGACGGGCGCGGCGATCCTCGACTGGGTCGCGCCCGAGGAGCCCGGCGAGGTCGCGCTCTATCTGGTGCTGGTGGCCGGGCTCGGCGGCAGCGCGCTCTGGGAGGGGACCGTGCGGGTGGAGTAGCGGCGCTCAGAGCTGCCGCAAGCCCGGCGCCTCGCGCCCCGTCGCCTGCACGTACTCGTCGTAGCTGCCCTCGTACACGCGCATGCCGGCGTGGGTCAGCTCGACGACGCGGCTGGCCAGGGCGCGCAGGAAGGCGCGATCGTGCGAGACGAAGACGATGGTGCCGTCGTAGTCCTGAAGCGCCCGCACCAGCGCGCGCTTGGTGACGACGTCCAGGTGGTTGGTGGGCTCGTCGAGCACCAGCAGGTTCGGCACCTTGTAGAGCATCTTCGCCAGCACGAGGCGGGAGCGCTCGCCGCCGGAGAGCACGCTGACGGGCTTGTCCACGTCGTCCTGCGAGAAGCCGAAGGCCCCCGCCAGGTTGAGCACGATGCCCAGGCCCACCGTGGGCGCGATGGACTCCAGCTCCTCGAGCACGGTGTTGTCCTCCTGGAGCTGCTCCATCTGGTGCTGGGCGAAATAACCCAGGCTCACGGCCGCTCCCTGGGCCACGCTGCCGTCGTCTGGCTCCAAGGCCCCAGCCATCATCTTGAGCAGAGTGGTCTTGCCGGCGCCGTTCTCGCCCATGATCGCCCAGCGCTCGCCGCGGCGCACGACCAGATCCACGTCGCGGTGGATGATCCGCCCGCCGTAGCCCTTGCTGACCTTCTTCAGCGTCACCACGTCGTTGCCGCTGCGGGAGGGCTTGCGCAGCTCGAAGTCGCGCTCGATGAGGCGGCGCGGCGGCTCGACGCGCTCGATCTTGTCCACCTTCTTCGCCCGGCTCTGCACCTGGCTGGCCTTGCTGGGCTGGGCCTTGAAGCGCTCGATGAAGCGCAGCTCCTTGGCCAGCATCGCCTGCTGCTTCTGGTACTCGGCCTCGCGCTGGGCCGCGTCGAGGGCGCGCGCCCGCTCGTAGAAGTCGTAATCGCCGGTATAGGAGCGGATCTTTCCGCCGTCGATCTCGCAGATGCGGCGGACGACGCGGTTCATCACGTCGCGGTCGTGGCAGGTCATCAGCACCGCGCCGGGGTAGTCTCGCAGCCAGCCCTCCAGCCAGACGATGCTCTCGATGTCCAGGTAGTTCGTCGGCTCGTCGAGCAGCAGCAGCTCCGGCCGCATCAGCAGCAGCCGGGCCAGCTGGACGCGCATGCGCCAGCCGCCGGAGAGCGCGCCGACGCGCCCCTCCATCTCCTCCTGACGGAAGCCGAGGCCCGCCAGCAGCGTGGCGGCGCGCGCCTCGAGATCGTAGCCGCCGCCGGCCGAGAAGCGGGACTGCACCTCGCCGTAGCGGTCGAGGATCGCCTCGTAGTCCGGGTCGTCCACGTCCCCGAGCCGCGCCTCCAGCCCGGCCAGCTCCTTGCCCAGGGCGGCGACGTCCCCCGCGCCGGCGATGGTCTCCTCCATCACGCTGCGGTCCGCCCAGTCGGCGAAGTCCTGCCGGAACCAGCCGATGCTCAGCCGGCGCGGGCGGTCGATGACGCCCTCGTCGGGGCGCTGCTCGCCCAGGATCAAGCGGAAGATCGTCGTCTTTCCGGCGCCGTTCGGGCCGACCAGACCGACCTTCTCGCCCGGGTTGACCTTGAGCGAGGCGTCCAGCAGGACGATCTGGGCGCCATGCTGGACGGTGATGTTGCGGAGCTCGACCACGGGACCTCCCGAGCGGGGGCGAGGGTCTATCCCGTGGACGGCGCGGCGCCCCCTGTCCTCGCGGAGACGCCGCGCCAGAGCCCCGACGCCGAGGCGCCGTTCAGGGGGTGTACTCGTCCACGCGGTAGGCGAGCAGACCGGACTCCAAGCCGTCGTCGACGGGCGGGATCGTGCAGGTCAACCAGAGGGAGGCCGACGCGCCGGGCCCAACCGCGCCCATGTCCACCGCCTGGATGCTGCTGCTGATCCCAGAGGTGGAGGCGCTGGAAGAGTCGACCGCACCCGTCGAGAGGCGCAGCGAGCGCATCGTGCAGGTCACATTGGAGCTGCTGTTGAGATCGACGGCGTAGAAGTCCGTGTCCACCGCCTCCGTGCTGGAGGTGTTCTCCACGACCACCGCGCAGCGGACGGTCAGGGTGGTGGTGCCGGTGTTGTAGATACCACCGGTGGTGGACGAGAACAGGTAGGCGTCCGCGGAGTCGTTCGGCTGGCAGGTGACGCCAGTGAAGATCTTCGCGTCCGTGGCGAACGCGGACCCGGAGAAGGTGAGGAGAGCGATCACGGTGAAGAGACGCATGGCAGCTCCGTCCGACAGAGTCGTATTTGATTGTTTGAACTGGAACGATTTGACCCGGACGCGAGACACGAGCGCTCGCGCGTCGAGTTTCCTCAAGTTCGAGCTTACTTGTCGTGACACGCCCGAACCATTCACAGTCTCACCCGAGGCGCCCTCCGTGTCTGTATACAAAATGTAGCGATCTTGTATACAGACCCTCCTGTCGGCAAAGATTCTTGACCGGCGCCGACCGCGCTCAGGCCTCCTCCTCGTCCTCCAGCTCGGCGGAGTCCAGCGAGGGGACGGCGACCCCAAGATAGCCGGTCGAGGCAGGTCCAACGTCGATGACGCCGCGTACGAAGAGCCGGTGGGGATGGCGGGGCGAAGGGGCACGTCGCTGCGGCGTCACGAACACCTCGATGGCCTGCCCAGGGGAGGTGTGCCGCACCAGAAGGCCGAGGCGCGCGGCGCTGGTCACGCCCCCCTCGAACAGATCGCGCCCGCTCTCCGGGGGGCGCGAGAGCCACCCCAACGCCGCGGCGCCCGGTCCGCCCACCTGCACCACATAGCCGTGCTGGTCGCAGAGAAACCAGGCGGATCGCGCGAGCTCGCGCCGGGAGACCGGCAGCCGTAGCTCTGCCAGGGTGTCTTGTCGGGCACCCACCGAGCCGACCATCCTCAGCGCCCTCGCGGCGAGCCGACGGTGCGAGTCCCCGATGCGCAACCCGACCTGCGCCGGGAAAAGGGAGATAGACTCCGGCGAGCGCGGCGGCGGAACCTCCGGGTAGAGCACGACGTGGAGGATGTCGCGCTCCAGCCGAAGATAGTGCGTGAACGCCAGCACCGAATTCATGCTGACCAGGCACAGCGAGAAGAACAGCGCCCCCCAGGCCGCGACCTCCGGGTTGCCCAGGGCCAGGGCGGCCACCCAACAGAGCAGCGCGGCGCCCGCGACGACGCGCCCGATGAGGTCGGAGCCGACCAGCGCCACGAGCACGCAGAGCCCGAGCAGGCCCGCCACCCAGAACGCGCCTCCATCCATCAGATTCGGTCCGATGGACGACGCGAGAGAGGGCTCCAGGGCCAGGCTGCTCACGATGAGGGTGACGAAGGAGGTGAGGGCGACAAGGTAGCTGTAGATTCGGTGGCGCACCGCGCCGGCCTGAATGGCGCGCTTGCGGATCCGCCGAAGGTACAAGGCCCCGAGGTCGATGCGCATCAAGCGCAGGTAGAGCACGCTGCCATAGAGCGACCCGAACAACACGCTGAAGAAGAAGAAGTTCTGGCTCGGGTCTCCCTCGCCCGGGTCGATCTGACGCCAGGCCCAGGCCGAGACCTGCGCCCCGATCACGAGCACGACGAACGTGAGCAAGGCGCTGAAGAGCGCCAGCGCGCGCGGGGCCTCCGGCCGGGTGTCCTGGGGCCAGCGGCCGTCCTGCTCCATGGTGCCGGCGGTGGCCTCATCCACGTCCCCGCCGACGCTGTGGACCAGGCCCCCGAACAGCCTGCCCTTGGGAAGCGGCGCCCTCAACGCGGGCCAGGCGTCGCTCCCAGCGGCGACGGGGCCGATCGGCGCGGGCTCGGCGAGGAAGCGCCACCAGAACAGCGGGGCGAGGATCCCGCCCTCTACGATCAGCCTGGAGAGACGCTCCCAGAGCCCCGGGCGGGTGAGCGCGAAGCGAAGCCTCAGCGAGGCGCGCTCGACGGCCTCGGCCCAGTGGCGCGCGAACTGGTAGCGGTGCAGAATGGGCAGAACGCGGGCGACCAGGAAACGTTCGTACAGCGTCAGGCACACCCGGGTCACCAGAATAGCCGTGCACGTGACCAGCACGAGCTGACCGCCCAGGAGCACGGCGACCTCGGGCCCCTGTTTCTCGACGACATCCGGGTAG
>CAZKWG010000077.1:0-12878 GCA_964556105.1 uncultured Enterobacterales bacterium
GGTGCATACCTTCCTGCAAGCCAGACATCCCGCCGACAGGAGAGCAACGCGCCCCCCCACCGCCCCCTGACGGGGGCGCCTCCCCCACGAGGGGGGAGGGGGTGCCCAGAGCGGCGACGCGGTGGAGGGGCGCGAAGCTTCCTGCCAGCCAGACATCCCGCCCGCCAGCCAGACATCCCACCACCACTACCTCAGAACAAAGCGCCCACCCTCGAGCTGAAAGCCATCCTCCACCGCGCGGAAGCGGAACACCGGCAAGCCGGGAGGAACGGCGTCGTCCGGCCCCAGCACCAGGATCACGTTCAGGTTCGCGCAGAGCTCCTCGGCGGGCGCCGTCGCCGACTCGGTCGGGCCGGGCGGGACCAGGGCCGCCAGCCCGTCGACGACCACGGAGGGCTCCCCGCGCAGCGCGCCGATGGCGGCGAGCGCCTCGCTGGGCTCGGGCTGATCTTCCGGGAGCCAGTACAAGTGTGGGTTGTAGCTCCCCAGGTCGGAGAGGGCGGCGCGGTGGGCGGGATCCGGGACCAGGAGCACGGGCCCCCAGACGCTCGACCAGCGCGCGGCGGCCGAGGCGAGCCCGTGATCGCGGCGCGAGGAGATCCAGACCTGGCTCGGGCCGCGGCCGGAGGGCTCGCCCGGGTCGCCGGTGTACGAGGGGCCGGGGCCCATGGGCCGCAGGCGACCGGCCGGGCCGGCGCGCAGCCGGAACCAGGCGACGCTGCCCCCCAGCAGCCCGCCCGCGAGGAAGACGCCGATGCTGAGGAGCGTGAACGAGCCGCCGACCTGCGAGGCGCCCGAGGTCTGCCCGCCGCCGCCCGGCATGGAGACGTTCTGGTTCGGGCTGCGCATCTCCGTCGTCGAGACCGTGGCCTCCATGTTGTCGCCCAGGCCGACCAGGCGCGCGACGGTGCCGCCGCCCTCGTTCAGGGTGACCTCGACCGCCGGGTCGCGCATCTCCTTGTCCACGTCGAAGTTGAAGCTGAGCAGCTCCTTGTCGCCCGAGACCAGCAGGATGAGATCGGCGGTGGCGGGGTAGAGATCGACCAGCCCGGTCCAGATCTGGTCACCCTTCTCGATGTCCGGCGGGACGCCGTCGTCCTTCAGCCCGATGTCGATGGCCTCGCCCTCCGAGCCCATACGGGCCATCGGCGAGTCCTCCAGGAGGTTCTCCGGGTCCTTGATGCGCAGGATGAAGGGCGCGCCGTACTTGGCCATCCCCTCTGCGTCTTCCCCGCTCGGCCTGGGCTGCTGACCTCCCGGCTGACCTCCCGGCTGACCGCCGCCCTGGCCGCTGCCGCCTGGCTGACCACCGCCCTGGCCGCTGCCGCCTGGCTGACCTCCCGGCTGACCACCCTGGCCGCCTCCGCCCGGCTGTCCACCCTGGCCGCCTCCGCCCGGCTGTCCACCCTGGCCGCCTCCGCCCGGCTGACCACCCTGTCCACCCGGCTGACCACCCCCAGGACCGCTCGGCGTTCCTCCCCCCGGCGAGCCTGGGACCCCAGCCTGAGCGCCCCCCGGCGAGCCCGGTGCGCCCGGCGTCCCAGGAGAGCCCCCTGGGGACGCCGAGAATGTCCCGCCGCCCGCCGCGCCCGGGGTCGCCGCTGGGGCTGGGCTCCCCGTCCCCCCCGGTTTGGAGGGGTTGGTCTGGGCCAGAGCAGCAGCGAGCAGTAGCCACGTCATCGCGCTCGCCATTGTCCCTCATGTGGAGTCAGGGTGACCTCCGGGAGCGCGACGGGCGCCGGCTCGGCGCCTTGGACGATCACCAGGATTACACCGGATGGAAGCCCAGCAAGCAGCGTCGCCTCCGGCGTGTTCCCCAGCCCTCCTGCCCAGGACAGAGTCCCTGAACGGACGAGCAGAGCCGGGGCGGCGATGGCGCGTCGGGCGACCGCGGTCGCCGCCTCCAGCACATCGTCCACGTCCGGGGAGGTGGCGGCCAGCACCGCGCCGCCGGTCTGGATGGCGCCCAGGGTCCTCGGATCCGTCTCCACCACCAGCACGGGTCGCGTGGCGCTCAGCCGACCGGCCAGCCAGGCCATGGCCGACGAGATCTGGTCGGCGGGGACACGAAAGATGACGCTCCCCGCGGGCGCGCCGGGCAGCGCGGGCGGCGGCGGCAGGGCCCGCGCGTGCGGGATGGGACCTGGGCGAGCCCGGCCTATCCGCCAGCCCACGCCGAAGAGGGTGAGGGCCAGGACTCCCGCCAGCGCGATCTGCAGTCGATCCGGGCCCGCCTGTGGGGTCACCTGCGCCTGACCCCCAGGCTGCTGCGGAGCGCCCGGCGCGCCGGACCCGCCCGGAGCGCCCTGGGGAGGCCCCTGCACGCGCGGGGCGTCCTCACGCCGGGGAGCCTGAGCGGCGGCGCGGTCGAGGATCGGCCAGGAGGAGACGGCCGCGCCGCGCTCGTCGATGCGCACCTGCCGCAGCCCGACCTCCGGCGGCCAGGACAGCTCGCCCAGCGCCTGTGGCGCCTGACCCGGCAGCCGCAGCGTGAGCGTGACCGCGCCGTCCTCGACCAGCCCCGCGCAGGTGCGCACCCCGTCGTTGGCCACCGGGTCGGGGAAGCGCCCGTCGTCCTGGCAGGCCAGCTCGTCCGAGCCGCGCGCGCTCTGCACAGCCAGCCGCGGCGCCGACGCGTCGCCGGTGCGGACCTCCACCATCAGGACCGCAGCCCCCGGCCTCGCCCCGCCCCCGCCCTCGCGCGGGGCCAGCGGGCTCGTGCTGACCCGCAGCGCCTCGCCCTGGCGCTCGATGACCACCGCCGCAGGCGACTCCCCCAGCGTGACGTCCGTGAGCTGCGAGAGCCGCTGACCGTCCACCAGCACGCCCAGCGCCTCGAGCGCCACCGGCAGCTCGCCGGCAGGGCAGGTCCAGACGCCGTCCCCGTCCAGATCGTCGCAGCGGGTCGAGCGCTCCTCCAGCGTGGGCGCCAGCACCAGCACGACCGACCGCGCCTCCCCGACGCCGAGGACGGCGGGCTGCGTCGCGAACGCCAGCGAAGACCAGAGGAGCCAGCTCATCGACCGCAGGATACAGCCGTTCAGGGTCTCACGTCAGCCAGAGGCCCGGAAGCTGCGGCGCTGTCAGCGCTCCAGCCTGCTCCCGAGGCGCGCCACCAGCGGCGCGAGCGCGTCCTCGCTGATGGGGTTGTCGCGCAGGTCCAGCCAGCTCAGCTCCGCGAGCCAGGGCGCGTCCAGCAGCGCGCGGGCGCCCTCGTCCCCGATGTCGTTGGCGCGGAGGTCCAGGCGACGCAGCTCGCCCAGCCCGGTCGCGCGCGCCAGCGCCTCCGCCCCACGATCCCCGATCGCGTTGAGCGGCAGGCGCAGCTCCTCGAGCGCGCCCAGGTGTGGGCTCCCGGCCAGGGCCGCGGCGCCGCGCGGACCCAGAAAGGGCTTCGGATGCCCGCCCTCCCAGAGATCGGCCACCCCGGCCAGGCTGAGCAGCGTCACCCGGTCGAGCAGCGCGCTCTCGGCCAGGGCCGCCGCCCCACGACGACCGACGCCGCAGTGGTCCAGCCGCAGCCGCCGGAGCTGAGGGAGGGAGGCGCCCGCCAGGATCGCCGCGCCCTCGTCCCCGAGCGCCGACGAAGAGAGGTCGAGCTCCACCACCTCTTGTAGTCGAGGCGTGGCCAGCAGGGCGCTGAGCTCGGGCAGGCTCGGGATCTCGACGCGCACGATCGCCTCCGGCTCGGTCATCGGGGCCTGTTCGGGGGGAGCCGAGGCGGGGCTCGTTGGCGCGACCGCCGCCGCGCGGCACCCCGCCATCCACGCCAGGAGGAGCAGACTACTGCACGCTGATCTGCTGATCGGTCGCATCCGTGCTTCCATGCTGCCAGACATAGGCGGAGGCGTTGGCGTCATCGCTCTCGATATAGCCCTCGCGCGCCGCCGCGCCCACCAGCCGGCTGTTCACGCCCCGCGCGCGGCCCAGGAGCTGCTCCGCCGTGACCGGGCCGCGCGTGGCGTCTACCTCCGGCGCGATGCCGTCGGCGATGTTCTGCCGGGTCTCCTCGTCCACCAGGTTGCTGGCGCCGATGCGCACGTTGCTGACGATCAGGGCCGCGTCGGTGGGGTTGCGCAGATCGATGCGCCGCGTGCTCACGGCGTGCCCGGCGTTGCCCTCGATGGTGTAGATGACCTGGTTCTCCGCGTCGTAGCGCTCGACCATCACCGTGTGGCTCTTGGAGTTGCCACGGTAATCGTTGTTGTTGCCCAGCACCATGATGTCGCCGGCCTGGGGGGCGCCGTTGCGCGTGATGAAGTCGGTCGTGGCGACCTGTTTTGCTTCGGGCGTCTTCGCGGCCTGCAGCCCGGTGCGCAGGGTCTCCCAGTTGTCCACGAAGGCGTTGCCCTCCTCGCCGCGGTCCACGGTGCGCGCGTCGGGGGTGAGCTGGGTGCCGGTGTTGGTCTGGCCCGTCTGCGCCCAGTGGTTCAGCCGGTAGCCCGACCAGAAGATGCTGCGCGCGTTGTCCTGGCTGACGTCCTGGTTGTATTGGAAGCCCAGGCGCCCGTAGGTGTGACCGGCGAAGCTGGTGCACCACTCGGCGCCGCTGCTGCGGCCGTAGGTGCGCACCTGGTCCTGGTAGTAGCTCGGGAAGGCGCCCAGGTTGCCGCCGTCGTTCTCCCAGCCGTTACGACCGCCCGCGTTGACGCCGCCCTCGTTCGACCAGCCGGCCAGGAACTCGCTCCGCGCGATCTCCACCGAGAGCTGGCCGATGGTCGCCGTCTTCTCCTCCCAGGTGATGTCCGTGCGCGCCAGATAGGCCTGCAGCTCGGCCTGATCGACCATGTTCGCGCGCGCCCAGGTGGCGACCTCGCCAGACGCCGCCTGGCGTTGTTGGGCGTTCTCCGCGCCCTCCAGCCGGGTGAGGATCGGGTCCAGCTCGGTGTTCATCCGCTCTGTGAAGGGATCGACCGTCGTGGCCTGCGCGTCGGTCGCCACAGACGCGTCCGTGTCCAGATCAGCCGCGGCCAGCAGGGTGGGCGCCGGCCCCAGCAGGGCGCTGGTCCCGAGCTCGGGCTCCTCCAGCAGACCCGTGCCGAGGGAGAACGCCCGATCCGCGTTGGAGCCGAAGTCGTACTCGGGCTCCAGCGACAGCGCGCCGGGGTTGAACGCGGAGGTGGGGGAGATCGGGTTCTGCTCGCGGAGATCGTACACGGCCGGCTCCTCGGGCAACGGATGCCCAGTAAAGAGCAGACACCCAGGGGGGTCACCCGGTCAATCGAGGTCGGTGAAGATGGGCGTTATACCCTGCGAATGTCACGGCGCAACCTTCAACGACCATCGCGCGGCGTGGCGCGGCTGGCGGCGCTGTTCTGGGGCGCGCCCGAGCCCGCGTGGTGGTCCCGCGGCGAGATCTCTGGTAAGATGCGCCGATGCGGGTGATCGTCCTGAGCGCCTCGAGCTGTGGGTGCGGGTCGCCGACCGAAGAGGCGACGCCTGCAGCGCAGACCTCGGTCGCGGCGGGCGGGGCCGCTGGGGGGCTGCTGGCGGACCGGGATGTCGACGTGTCGTCGCCGGCCGAGCGCTCGTGGGTGATCCTATGACCTGCCTGACCAGCTCTCTCAGGAGTCGATGGCATGCCCGGCGCTTGCCCCTCCTGCTGGTTTCCTGCCTGATGCTGCCTGACTTGGTCGGATGTTCCGATGAATGGACGCCTCTGGAGGGAGGGTACTGGTTCGACGATGTCACGTACGTACCGGACTGCGCGGCCGCTGACGATACGGGTGGATGGCCGCTGACGAAGTACAGTAACCTAGAGGGGGGGGGATTGGGGATTGATGACGTTCACGAGGCAGCCTTTCATCTTACTATGTCTGCCCTTTACACTTCTTGGTTCAACACCCTTTCTATGGATTGTCACCTCACAGACACCGACGCCCACACCTTCGAATGCTCCCCCTACGCCGACAGTCAAGGGAATTCCTGGACCTCGAGCGGCGTCTGGCTCAGCGACACCAATTTGCGTGGCCGCAATGAGTACGTTGGCGTCACAGACAGCGATGACGCGGATCCCTGCAAAGGTTACTGGCTGTTTTCGGCCTACTGGGTTGGTCCGCCCCTATGATCGGCGCTGGCGTCCGGACGGTCAGCCTCTCTGCAACGGGGGCGGTGGTGCGCACCTACGTGAGCCGAGGGCCTTTCATTCTCCTCTCGCCGGCCGAGCTCTCGTGGGTGATCCTATGACCTGTTTTACGCGTCATCCAGGCAGGCAACCGAAATTCTGGTGCCTATCCCTACAGATGATGGGGTACTTGACATGGATGAGTCTGTTGGGATGCCATGATGAGATAAGCCCTCTGGAAGGTGCTTACTCGTTCGATTATGCCACATTTGTTCCAGACTGTGCAGGCGATACCGATACGGGAGCATGGCCGCTGCAGCAGTACGATCTTGACAACCCGTCGAGCGCACGCATTCGAGATGTCCATGAGCAGGATTTTCAGTTTGAAACAATCACGTCAGCCACTAGTGTAATCAACGTACTTACCCTCGACTGTCACCTCACGGACACCGACACCTTCGAGTGCTCCCCCTACGCCGACAGTCAAGGGAACTCCTGGACCTCGAGCGGCGTCTGGCTGAGCGACACCGTGTTGCGTGGCCGCTTCCAGTACGTCGGCGCCACGGACGGCGAGGACGCAGAGCCCTGCAACGGGTACTGGCTGTTCTCAGCCTCCTGGGTTGGTCCGCTCCCATGATCGGCGACAAGATGAATCTCAGCGAAGCGACAGACCTCGCGGAGCAAAGCATGTGGGAGATCGTGATCACGGTCCACACGCCGGACACGCCGGACACGCCGGACACGCCGGACACGCCCGACGCGGGCGCGACGGGGAAGACCTCGCGTCATATCCCGTCGTTCACGCGCGCTCTCGGGGGGTCGGTATCGGGGAGCCTGGCGTCCTCGACCCTGCTCCTCGCCCTGCTCATGGGCTGTGGGTTTCAGCCGGAGGAGGGCACCTACACGATCACGGACGTGATCGGCCGGCTCCGGTACAGGGAGACCGGAGAGACGGTCACCACGATCGAGGACGAAGGGGGTGATCTGGAGGTGAGCGGCGTAGACGAAGAGCGCTTCGACCTGAACCTCGGGAGCTGCCCCGGAGGGATGTGCACGACGCTGGACGTGTCGTGCACGCTGAGCGAGGCCGAAGTACTGGCGTTCGCCTGCGATCCGATCATCGACCCCGAGGATCAGACCTGGGAGGTGAGCGGGGTATGGCTCTCGACGACGGAGCTTCAGGCCCAGCTCACCTACGACTCCTGCTCAGACAGGTTGTTGAACCGGGACTGCCCGGCCAAGGGGGACTGGTACTTCGACGCCGCGCTGGAGTGAGCGGCGCGCCACCGCAGACGGCGGCTGGTCCCCCAACCGGATTTCTGGTAGGGTGCGCCCATGCGGGTGATCGTCCTGAGCGCCTGGCTCTGCGGGTGCGGGGCGCCGACCGAAGAGGCGACGCCGACGCCATCCGCGCTGCCCTCGGACGCGCCCTCCCGAAGCGCTCCCACGCCGCCGCTGGCCGAGGCCCTCTATGGGGGAGAGCTGGGGGCGCAGGCCGAGCCGCTCGGTGACCGCGTGCGCATCCTGCTCTGGCTGCGCGGCCTGAACCTGAACGAGGCCGAGCTGGACGCGCTGCGAGAGGCCAGCCTCCGCGTGCGCGCCGCCGAGCAGGCCGCCCGCGAGGCGCGGCAGACCATGGGCGCCGACGAGGAGGCGCGGCTACGGCCGACCTACGAGGCCCTGGCGCGAACGCTGGCCACGGGCGCGCCGAGCGACGCTGAGGCGGCGGAGGCGGCGGCGGCGCTGACGAGGGCGCGGGTGGGCCTGCCCGACCCCCGCGCGGCGCGCGCCCAGTGGATCCGCGGCACCCTGGACGAGG
This sequence comes from uncultured Enterobacterales bacterium, assembly GCA_964556105.1. GTDB lineage: Bacteria > Myxococcota_A > UBA796 > UBA796 > CAZKWG01 > CAZKWG01. The sequence continues at coordinate 7,884 of CAZKWG010000077.1, forward strand.
CCGCCGCCTGGGCCAGCACCCTGGACGAGGCGCAGCGCGCGGGGATGGCCTCGGCCCTGTTCTTCCTGCGCAAGCGTGTGTCGGCCGACCTGACGCCCGAGCTGTACACCGATCTGCTCGGGAACCCCTGGCAGGCCGGCGACTTCGCCTCCCTTCGCCGCAGCCGCTCGGCCGCCCAGGACCACCTGGACGTGGGCGCCCTGTTCACCCTCGAGGGCGGCGGGACCGACCTGACGGAGAACCTGGACGGGCTGAAGCTGGAGGTGCTGGTGGCCATCGCGCTGGCGCACCCGGATCTCGCGCCCGCCGTCGAGGTGCTCCAGGGCCGGCGCGATCCGCTGGACCTGGGGCCGTCGGCGGCGCTGTGAGCGGACTCCGACGCTGGATCGCGCTGGGGGCGCTCTACGCGGTCGCCGCGGTGGTCTTCACCTGGCCGATGCCCGCCCACCTGAGCACCCACCTCTGGGGTGACCGCTTCGACGCCTGGACCACCCTCTGGCTGCTCTGGCAGCTCGCCGACACGTTGACCGAGCCGGCGGCGCTCACCGACCGCATCCTCTACCCGGCGGGCTACAACCTCTGGTCCTTCGGGCACATCGCGCTGCAGCTCATCAGCGCGCCCTTCATCCGGCTGGGGCTCTCGCCCGTCACCGCCTACAACCTGCTGGCCTTGGGCGCGCTCGTCTTCAGCGCGCTCTCGGCCCACGCCCTGGGCGAGCAGATCGCCGGGGACGAGGCCAGCCGCCCGGCGAGGCTGGCGGCGGGCGGGCTGGCGGCGGCGGCCTTCACCTACAACCCCTACTTGTATGGCGAGCTGCGGGCGGGCTGTCTGGAGCTGGTCGCGGCGGGCTTCCTGCCCCTCTTCTTGCGTGCGCTGCTGCGGCTGTCGGAGCGCCCCGACCGCCGCGGCGTGCTGTGGGCGGGCGCGCTGCTGGCCATCACCGGGCCTTTCAACTGGTATTACGCCCTCTTCGCAGGCATGCTGGGATCCGCCTTCCTGCTCTGGCAGCTCCTCGCCCGGCGCTGGCGGCAGGCGGGGGCTGTCCTCCTGGCCCTGGGCCTGGGCCTCGCCCTGGTCGCCCCGCTCATCCCGCTGGTGCAGCGCGAGACGCCCAGCCGACCGGCCATCTCCGCCGAGCAGTTCGCCCCGGAGCGCTGGGCGCGGGCCCGCGAGATCGCCGACGGCAGCGCGCCGCTCGCCGGGATCACTGAGCAGGACCGCCTGGATCTGGACGCCATTCAGGTCGTGCTGAACTCCACGACGGGCAGCGCCCTGCTCTCCATGGGCTTCCCCACCAACCCGCTGGAGAGCACGCCGGGGCGGCTGGCCTGGGCGTTGGGGATCGCCGGCTTCGCCGCGGCGGGGAGGCGCGCGCGCCCGCTGCTGGTCCTGGCCCTGGGCTTCACCCTGCTCACGCTGGGCCCCTACGCGCTCATCGACCAGAGTCCGCCGATCTCCCCCTGGTCCCTCGATCATCCCCTGCCCTACGCCTGGGCCTACAACCACCTCCCCTTCTTCTCCAAGGGCTACCGGCCCTACCGCATCGGCGTGATCGTGCTGACCTGCCTGGCGGCGCTGGCGGCCTCGGGGGCGGCGCGCGTCGCGGGGTCAGGTGCAGGTGGCACCGCGCGCGGGCTGCTCGCCTTCGCCGCGCTGGCGGTGGGCCTGGGCGCGTCGCAGCCGCACTGGGTCAGCGGTCGCCCCGCCCTGGGCGCCCTGGCCGACGCGCGCGTCCCCGCCGCCTACGGCCGCCTCGCCGGGCGGGAGGGCGCGATCATCGAGCTGCCGCTGCACTACCAGCCGCTCTCCGTCGCCTCGTCCAGCGCCCAGGCCGCCCAGCGCCTGCACCGCCGGCCGATGCTGAACTGCAACCAGCTCATCCGCCGCACGGATCTCGCCACCTTCCAGACCTATGTCGGCGGCAACGGCGCGCTCACCGCCCTGCTCGACCTCGCCCGCCAGCCCGGGCCCTGGCGCTTTACGGCCGCGGACATCGACCGGCTCCTGAAGGACGGCTTCAAGGACATCGTGCTTCACACGGCCGTCCCCGCCGAGACGGAGCACCTCGCCGGCCACCAGGAGTCCGCCGACCGCCTGGGCCTCGCCGCGCTGGGCCTGCTGGAGCAGAGCTTCGGCGGCCCCTGGCTGGACGAGGGGGGGCTGATGGCCTTCGAGATCCGCCCCATCGAGGAGGATCATCTTGCGTTCAGCGCCGACGCGGTGGAGCCCCTCGCCCTCCCCTGGGCGGAGCTGGGGCTGCCCGTGCAGCTCCTGGCGGGGCAGACGCTCACGCTGGGGAGCGGGTCCGGCGGCCTGCGCCGCGCCGGGGTCTGGGTGCGGGTGGAGGAGGGCTCGGGCCTCGTGCAGATCGCTCAAGGGTCGCGGAAGGCCCAGGCCCCGCTCGCCGAGGACGGACATTGGACCTGGGTTCGCCTCGACGGCGACCCGTCCGGGGGCGACTGGACGTTCACGCTCACGGGCCCCGGACGTTTTTTTCTTGCGCGACCGGAGGTGGCGCGTTGAGCCCCCTCCACCGCGGCCTGCTCGCGCTCGCGCTGCTGCTCGGCGGCTGGGGCTGGCTGGTCCCCGATCTGGTCGGCCAGCTCGAGGCCCGCCGCGCCCAGGAGCGGGTGGAGCCGAAGGCCCTCGCGCTGGGCAGCGCCATCGCCCAGGCCCGGCGCTCGCTGCTGCCCACGGGAGCGGAGGCCGAGCGCGCCCGCGCCCTGCTCGCCGAGGCGGCCTTCGATCTCGCCGTGGAGCGGGGCTGGACCCTGCGCGCCGGCGCCGCGCTCAACCCCGCCCAGCGCGCCGACGTCGTCCCGGCGCCCGAGCGTCCGCGCACCCGACATCAACCCTGGATGGATCCCGAGCTGCCGGCCCTGCTCGACGCCTTGGGCCGCGCCCACGGCTGGGAGGTGGTGAGCCCGCCGGACGAGCCGCCCTTCGACCCCTGGCCGGGGGTGGAGCCGCGCCGCCGCGCCGAGGTCCTGCGCGCGCTGGCGCCCGAGCTCGCGCCGCGCCAGGCCCACGCCATCGCCGGGCTCGCGCTGGAGGCGACCCTGGCCGCCAGCCGCCGCGCCCGCGCCGAAGAGACGCTGCGCGACCTGCTCGACCCCGCCGTCGTGCGCGCCGCCGCCTCCCTTCCCGGCGAGGAGCGGCACCTGGGCTCGGCGCTCGAGGTCCTCGCGGCGCGGGCTCGAAGGTGATAAACTGCCGGTCCTTCCCACACGAACGGAACGGAGGAGCGCGCGTGAGACCCTGGCTCATCGGGATGGCCTCCCTGGTCGGCGGCTGGACGGCCGCGCGGACGCTCACGGCCTGCAAGGGCGACGACAAGTGCGCCGAGGTGGACTGCGACTACACGCACGTCACGGTCGAGATCGTGGACGACGAGGACGAGGCCAGCCTGGCCACCCGCGTGACGTTCACGCTCCACCCCTACAAGGACAACGGGGTCCTGATGACGGAGGACGAGCTGGACGACGCCGGCATCGACGTCGAAGAGGTGCGCCAGGCGAGCTGCGTCTCCGCCGACGAGGACGAGTGCGCGCGCTGGATCGCCGCCGCCGGCTTCGGGGTCTACACGTTCACCGCCGTGCTCGCCGACGAGGAGGAGGGCACGCAGATCAAGACCCAGTGCCAGCTCGACCTGCCGCCGCCCACGGACCCCGAGGACAAGGCCTGCTGCGGGCTGGTCGCCACGGACGAGACGGAGATGACCCTGGACGAGGACGATCTGGACGCGATCGGCGAGGACACCGCCGACACCGGCGGCGGCACGGACACCGGCACCCCCGGCGAGATCCCCGCCTGCCCCTGACGCCGCCCGCCTGTCTCAGGTGCTCTGGCGGGTCAACATGAACCAGGCGCCCATACGTTTGCCGCCCTTCTCCGCCGCGCCGATGGTGCAGTCGCGGCTGACGCGGCGCATGCGGTCGATCATGAAGCCGTAGACCAGGCGCGACAGCCCCTTCTCGTTCGGCTGGAGGGCGGGGAACACGTCCGGCTTCGTGGGCGGCACGAGGTTGTAGTCGATGAGCACCTCGGCCCCGTCCTGGCGCACCGTGAAGTGCCCCGGCCCGGTGATGGGCGACATCGTCTGGTGGTTGTAGCCCTGGATGCGGCCCTCGAAGCGCACGAAGCGCTTCTGGAAGACGTTGAAGGCCGGCAGCGAGTTCTGCCCCTCGTGGATGACGATCTGCCCCTCCTCGCCCACGTACCAGTCCATCTCGAGCGGCCCGCCCTGCTCGGCGAGATCGAAGAGGCGGCGGAGCTGGCCGCGCCCGAGCCCGCGCATCCAGTTGACGCGCTCGTCGTGGCTGAGGTTGTCGAGCGCCTCGGTGATCGGGGCGAGGCTGTCGGTGAGCGTGGGGAGAGGGGGCGTCATCGAGAGAGCGTATCCCGGCGGTCGCGGGTCATGTAGACGCGATTCGTGCCGCTCCACGCGCCGTCGCCCACGACGATGTCCAGCATCCCCAGGACCTTGTCGGCCAGGGTGGGCGGGTAGAGCTCGGTGTGGACGACGATGGCGCGCAGCCCCTGGGCCTCGAGCGCGCGCAGGCCGACGACCAGGTCCAGGGTGGGCAGCGCGGGCGGGAGGGTGTCCACCGAGCTGCGCTCCAGGTTCAGGAGGGCCTGGCCCAGGCGGTTGCCCGCCAGCGCGCGCTGGGTGGGGTCGTTGAGGCCGTAGGGGACGCGCAGGCCGTGCCAGCGCTGCTGCCAGGCGTAGCGGCTGCGCGCCAGGACCTGCAGGCTGACGGGCAGATCCAGGACCGCCGGCGCGCGCTCGTCAGGGGGAGCTGTGCGCTCCGAGACCGGCTCGCCCGGCAGCGTCCAGTCCGGCCCGGTCGGGGAGACCGGCAGCGGCAGCACGGCGGGCGAGAGCAGCGCGAGCTCGACCAGCCAGGCGGCGCCCAGGCCGACCGCGGCGAGCCCGGGCCGACGCTGGGCGCGCACCCAGCCCGCCGCGAGCATGGACAGGCAGAGGCCCAGGG
>CAZKWG010000077.1:12888-16723 GCA_964556105.1 uncultured Enterobacterales bacterium
AGGGGGACGGCGAAACGAAAGGCGTGGCTGATCCGGGAGAAGATGGGCAGCGTGTCCAGTAGCGCCAGGAAGGGCAGCGGCAGCGGCAGCGGGCGGTCGCCGGGCAGGCTGGCGTAGGCGCCGCCGACGTAGAGATAGGGCCCCAGCGCGAGGACGAAGCAGATCAGCGCGCCCGCCAGCCAGGGGCGAAGGGCCGCGCGCTCCGCGTCCCGACGCCGCGCCCGCCAGAGGGCCGCCCCCGCCGCGAGCAGCAGGGTCCAGCCGACGTAGACCACGACGATGAGCGCCTCGTCGAAGAGCGCGCGCAGGTCCGGGCTGTAGACGCGCCCGGGGCGGAAGAAGGAGAGCAGGTCCACCATGTTGTGGCCGGTCAGCGTCAGGGCGACGAAGCCCTCCTCGCGGGTGACCAGCGCGTCCGGCGCGCTCAAGGTCGCCCGGAAGGCCAGCAGGGCCGGACCCGCCACGACGCCGAGCGCGATCAGGAAGGCCAGGGCCGAGCGCCAGGCCAGCGGACGCAGCCAGGCGCGGGGTCGCCCATGGGCCAGCAGGACGGCGCCCACGAAGAGGCCGGAGAACAACCCATAGTAGAAGCTGGCCAGGGTCGCGCAGCCCAGCGCCACCCCCGCCAGCGCGCCCGTGGACGGCCGCGGATCGTCGCGCCAGCGCAGGGCGCCGAGCACGCTGAGCGGCAGCCAGCCGATGCCCGCCGTCTCCGTGATCCCGTCGTAGAGCTGCCCGAAGAGGTGCGGGGTGGTGGCGTAGGCCAGCCCGGCGAAGCCCGCCGCCGCGCTCGCGTAGCCGAGGTGGCGCGCCAGCAGGAAGGCGCCGAGCCCGGCCAGCGCCACGTTGAGCACCACGCCCAGGTTGTAGGCGAAGACCGGCCCCAGGAGGAGCTGGGCCGGCAGCGTGAGCAGCGCGCCGAAGAGGTCGATGAAGTAGAGCTGCCCGCCGTCCGGCCAGCCCAGCCCGGGCGCCGAGAACGGCGAGCGACCGCTCAGGAGCTGACCGGCGACGTGCCAGTAGCCCCAGAGGTGGTTGTAGGTGTCCGTCTCGGGGTGGCCGAGCGCCAGGCGCGTTGGATCGCCGAGCACCGGCGCGGCCACACCCATCCCGAGCCCCAGGTACAGGAGCGCGGCGAACAGGACGGGGCGGCGCGACGGGTCAGGCTTCGTCACGCCGCCCAGACTACCAGAGGGCGCTACAGCCAGCCCTTGATGACGTCGTCGGTCAGCCCGTTCGGGTGGCCGCGCCAGACGACCTTGCCGTCCTTGACGACGGCGGCGGCGGGGATGCCGCTGACGGCGAAGTACTTGGCGAGATCACCGTTCTCCTTCGCGATCGGGAAGGTCAGCTTGTTCTCGTCGATGAACTTCTGGACCTCCGCCTCGGTCTTGTCCTTCGTCAGGCGGGTGAGCGCCACGATCTGGACGTCCTTGCCGAAGGTCTTCCACATGCCGGCTTCCATCTCGGGGAGCTCACGCTTGCAGTGCGGGCACCAGACCTCCCAGAAGACGAAGATGGTCGGCTTGTCGCTCTTGATGTTGACCTTGCCCTCGCCCTGGAACCACTTGTCCACGGCGAGCGCCTCCGGCGCGGGCTTGCCCACGACCTCGAGCTCGCCCAGCACCTTGCGCGCGCGCTGAGCGGTGGTCGACGCGCCGTACTTGGTGTTGAACTCCGCGATCTTGGCGCGGGTCTCATCGACCTTGCCCGCCTTCGACAGCTCCTGGATCTCCTTTACGGCGGCCTCGGCGGCGGCCTCGAGCTCAGGGTTGGCGGGGGCGGCGGGGGCCTGGGCGGCGGACCGAGCAGAGGCGGGGCGCTTCTCGAGCTCCTCGACCTTCTTCTCCATGGTGACGATGCGCTCTTCGAGCTTCTTGACCTGATCCTCGGTGGCGCAACCTGCGAGCAGCAGGGCGGCGAGGGCGTATGGACGGAACGACATGATTCGGGCCTCGGGGGTTCGGGCATGCCGACAGGACAGGCAGTGGAGGAGCCTGTCCGTCTAACCTTCTCCCCTACCCCAGACGGAAGGGGACCCGCAAGGAGGAAGGCACGTCAGCGACCGGATCTGCTGCGGATGCCGCGCCTTGCGTCCCTCTCCCCCGCAGGATATTCCCGCCAGCCACCTACCCGGCGTGCAGCCACCTCCAAAGAGGGACGGGCCCCGCTGACGCTCCGAGTTGCCGATGCTCCTCGCGGTCACGTTCTACCTGTTCGCCCTGCTCGCGGTCCTCTCGGGCTTCGTGGTCGTGACCCGGAGAAACCCCATCGCGTCCGCAGTGGCCCTGGTCGTCTGCTTCTTCTTCCTGGCCGGCATGTACGTGATGATGGACGCGCACTTCGTCGCCATCATCCAGCTGCTGGTCTACGCCGGCGCCATCATGGTGCTGTTCATCTTCGTCATCATGCTGCTGAACCTGCGCGGCGACGGGATGCAGGCCATCCCCGACATGGCGCCGCGGGCGATCGCCGGGCTCGGGGTCGCTGGGTTCGTGGGCATGGGCCTGTTCATCGCGGTGGACGCGGTGCGCGGCAGCGAGGGCCAGCCCGCCGGTGAGGGCTTCGGGACCATCGAGCAGGTGGGGCGCGCGATGTTCGGCGGCGCTTACCTGCTCCCCTTCGAGTACGCGAGCGCCCTGCTCACCGTGGCCATGGTGGGCGCCGTCGTCCTCGGCAAGCGGAAAGTCTGATGGAATCTACAGGCCTTTACCCGGCGCTCATCACGAGCGCCGTGCTGTTCCTCACCGGTCTGGCCGGCGTGTTGACCCGTCGCAACCTGCTCATCGTGCTCATGTGCATCGAGCTGATGTTGAACGCGGTGAACCTGGCCTTCGTCGGGTTCGCGCGTCAGTCCGGACAGGTGGATGGGCAGGTCTTCGCCGTCTTCGTGATGGCCGTCGCGGCGGCGGAGGCCGCGGTCGGCCTGGCGCTCGTCATCCTGCTGTTCCGTCACAAGGCGACCGTGGACCTGAAGGACCTCGACGTGCTGAAGGGTTGAGCCGTGGAAGCGAGCTATCTCTCTCTGATTCCGGCCTTCCCTCTCCTGGGGGCCATCGCCATCGGGCTGCTGAACCGCCGCGCGAGCCGCGTGGTCGCAGGCGGCATCGCCAGCGCCATGGTCGGCCTCTCGGCGGCGCTCTCGTTCTTCGCCTTGTCCCAGCTCGCGGGCGGACACGGCGAGGTCGGGGCGCTGACGACGACGCTCTATGAGTGGATGAGCGTCGGCCGCCTTGCGGTGGACATCGGCTTCTCCGCCGACCCGCTGGCCGCGGTGATGATGTGCGTCATCACCGGCGTGGGCTTCCTCATCCACGTCTACTCGGTCGGGTACATGGACGACCCGGCGGACGCCGGCAGCGTCTGGCGCTTCTTCGCCTACCTGAACCTGTTCGTCTTCGCGATGCTGCTGCTGGTCATGGGGGACAACTTCCTGCTCATGTTCGTGGGCTGGGAGGGCGTCGGCCTGTGCAGCTACCTGCTCATCGGCTTCTGGTACGAGAACACCGACTACGCGACGGCGGGGCGCAAGGCCTTCGTCACCAACCGCGTCGGTGACTTCTGCTTCCTGGTCGGGCTCTTCTGGCTGTTCTGGGCGCTCGGCGACCAGGCCACGCTGAACTTCGCGGAGCTGCGCGAGGTGATCGAGGCGAACCCGGCCCTGGTCGGCGGGGCGGGCGGTCTGGCCGTGACGGCTATCTGCCTGCTCTTCTTCGGCGGCGCCACGGGCAAGAGCGCGCAGATCCCCCTCTTCGTCTGGCTGCCGGACGCGATGGCGGGCCCCACGCCGGTCTCCGCCCTCATCCACGCGGCGACGATGGTGACCAGCGGCATC
>CAZKWG010000078.1:0-16662 GCA_964556105.1 uncultured Enterobacterales bacterium
AGCAGACCGCGACCCGCTTCGCCCTGCTCACCGCCCTGGCGGGCCTGACGCGCACGCTGGCGGGCGCGGTGTCGGGGGCGGGCGCGGAACATTACGGGTACGCGGCCTACTTTGCGCTGACCTTCGCGCTCGCGCTGCCGGCCTTCGGCCTGCTGCCCTGGGTGCGGCGGCGCTGTGGGGGGGAGGGGTGAGGGGACGGGGCGGGCTCGTACGCGCCCGAGGAGCGAGAGGATATGCCGTAGCAGACCTCGGAGGCGCCCATGCTCCTGCTCCCGCTCCTGCTCCAGACCGCCCTCGCCGCCCCGCTCACCACCGCGGAGCTCGGTCGCCACGACCAGCCCGATGACTGCTGGACGCTGATCGACGGGGTGGTCTACGACATCACGGCCTGGGTCGCCGTCCACCCGGGCGGCGAGGTGATCACCCGCGCCTGCGGCAAGGACGCGAGCTGGCTCTTCCACAACCGCGACGAGGCGGGCGGGCACTCGGCGAACGCCAGCGCGCTGCTCGGCCCCATGGCCATCGGTCCACTGGGGGTGGAGCTGACGCCGCGCCCGCCCGTGGCGCCGATCCACCCCCACACGGTGCGCCTGGAGGGCAGCCGCGCCGGGCTGCTGCCCACCGCGGGCGTGGGGCCGAAGAAGAGCGTCGCGCTGCGGGCCGGTCACCAGCTCTCCACGGGCGAGGAGGCGAGCGGCATCGGGATGGCGCTGGGCTACAGCACAGGCTGGATGGACGTCCTGGTGAGCGACGCCCGCGCCCCGGGACTGGGCGCCCTCGAGCTGAAGGTGCGGCCGCTCGCCCAGCACGGTGAGCGCTCCGCACCGCTCTCGCTGGCGCTCAGCGCGGGCGGCGGCTTCTCCTCGACCCTGGACCAGCCGGCGCTCTTCGGCCAGCTCGTCTTGGAGCGCGATCTGCTCGACCGCCGCCTCTCCCTGCGCGCCGTCGGCACCGGCGCGATCTCGCCCGGCGTCGAGGAGAGCGGCGCGGGCTCGGCGGGCCTGGGCCTGGAGTTCCGGCCCATCCCCATCCACAGCGTGTTCGGCGAGCTGGTGCTGCCCGTCGCCGCGCCCGACCAGCTGCAGTGGTCGGCCGGCGCGCGCCTGTTCAGCGCCGGGCACACGTTCTCGCTCTATGTGGCCTCGACCCCGGCGATCTCCGCCTTCGAGCTGGCGGGCCCCGTCCCGGACCAGCTCGCCATCGGCCTCGCCCTCGAGCGCGCCTTCCGGCTCTGAGCCGCGCCAGCCGGCGCCCATCGCCAGAGGTCTCGAGTCTCCGAAATTCCAGGCCTGTTCCCAGAACGTCTGAGGATTCGCGTGCGAGACGTGATCCCCCGATTCTGCTGCTGCTAAGATCACCTCAACGGGTGTTCGGACGAGACGAGCGCCATCCCCCCGCTACACGCCTACAGGGAGAACCTGCCTTGGTCGCGCAAAAATACATCGACGCTCTCCGCCAGGAGCTGGGTGGAACGCTGCTTCAGGCGGGAAACCTGGGCTATGACCGCGCCATCACGATCGACAACGGCCGCATCCAGCTCCAGCCCGGCTTCGTCGTGCTGGTCTCGAGCGCCGCCGACGTCGCGCTCGCGCTCGGATTCGCCAGGAAGCACAACCTACGCTTCACGGTGCGCGGCGGCGGCCACAGCGCCGCCGGCTACTGCCTGAACCAGGGGGGCATGGTCATCGACGTGTCCAACCTCAAGGCGCGCTCGCTCGATGCGCGTCGCGGCATCCTGCGCGCCCAGACCGGCAACACCTGGCGCGAGCTGTACCAGTACCTGCAGCAGAGCGGCACAGGCTACATCCCCGTGGGGGGCGGCTGTCCCACGGTGGGCATCCCCGGCTTCATGTTCGGCGGCGGCATCAGCTTCGTCTCGCGCTCCTACGGGCTCAGCATCGACAGCCTGATCGCCATCGACATCGTCACGCCGGATGGCGAGCTGCGGCGCCTCTCCGAGGACGCGCCCACTCAGGCCGAGCGCGATCTGTTCTGGGCGTGTCGGGGCGGCGGCGGCGGAAACTTCGGCGTCGCGGTCGCCTTCGAGATGCGCGTCCACAAGCCCAACGCGCCCACGATGCTCACGGGCTACATCTACTACCCCCTGGACGCGGCCCAGGAGGTCCTGGGCTTCTACAACGAATGGATCGAGGGTGCCCCCGACGCGCTGGCTGTCTACGGCTACCTGGGCAACATCCCGAACCCGGTCTACGCCGACCAGTCGCAGAAGACCCTGGGCCTCACCGTGATCTGGAACGGCGAGAACCGCCAGGGCATGAACCTCATCGCGCCCCTGCTGCGCTTCCCGACGCTGTCGGTGCAGCTCTACGACCTGTCGCTGCCCGACTTCGAGGAGCTCAACGGCGGCGTCACCCTGGTCGACCGGCGGCAGGCCTACATCCGGTCCGGCACGATGGCGCCGGGCTCGATGACGCCGGCGGTCGGCGCGATCTTCCAGGAGTACATGAACAGCGCGCCGTCTTCGGGCAGCCTGCTCATCTGGGACCACTGCGGCGGACAGGTCAGCGCGGTCTCGGAGACCGACACCGCCTACTGGCACCGCGGCGCGCGGTTTGTCTACGAGCTCAAGGCGATCTGGAAGACCGATGACCTGATGCAACAGAACGTCGACTGGGCGGTCCGCTTCGGCGACGCGCTCGCGCCGCACACCACGGGCGCCTATGTCAACTACATCGACCCGCTGCTGTCCGACTGGCAGCAGAAATACTACGGCGGAAACTACGCGCGCCTGGTCGAGGTCAAGCGCCGCTGGGACCCCGATGGCCGCTTCCAGTTCCAGCAGTGCATCGGGTCGAGCTTTGAGCCGACCCCCGGCGACGCCAGCCCCCTGTTCCAGACCTTCGCGCGCTGAGACCATGCGCGCGGCGCACCAGGAGACCGACATGCTGATCTCGAACGCGTACTGGACCGTCGTAGCCGGCAAACAGGCCGAGGCCGAGGCGGCGCTGACCGAGCTCGCGGCCGAGGTCTACGCGCAGGAGCCAGACACGTGGATGTACCTCGTGCACCGGCCGAACCGGGGCTTCACGTCCTTCCCGCCGCAGGGCGAGGGGGCTGTGACCTTCATCGAGGTCTACAAAGACTACACCGCCTTCATGAACCACGTCACCGGGCCGGTCTTCACCGGCTTTCTCGCGAGACACGGCGCGCTGTTCCTCAACCTGTACGGCCCCACGATGCCGTTCATGATCACCGAGAACCTGAGCCCGGTGTCGATCTTCGTGCGCGCGGCCGCGGAGGCGCCGACGCTCTACACCGTGATCTCGCGCTGGACGATCCAGCCGGGCTGCGAGGCGCAGGCGGAGGACGCGCTACGGACCTACATCGAGGAGATGCTGGTCGGCGAGCCGGGCACGCTGCTGTATTCGGCCAACACACCGGACCGAGGCCACGCGCCCAACGCGTTCCCCGCGGTGTCCCGTCGTGAGCTGGTCTACAACTCCGGTTGGGTCGATCACCAGGCCTTCCTCGATCACGGATCTGGACCTATCTATCAGCGCTTCCTCGCGGATCACGGGCACCTGTTCCTCCAGGTCAACGGCCAGGACAGCGCGACGCAACCGTACCTCACCTCCATCGTGCTCCAACGGATCGCGGGCTTCATTCGGCCACGGATGATCTCGGTGGAGCAGGCCTCCCCCAAGCAGGAGACGCGTTCATGAGCAAAGGTGGCCCCTCCAACCTGTGGCAGAACTGGGCAGAGAACGTCAGCGCGACGCCGGCACAACACGTGGCCCCGAAGACCGTCGGCGAGCTGATCGAGCTCGTTCAGGCGGCCGCCGCGCGCGGCCAGCGGGTGCGCGTGGCCGGTAACGGTCACAGCTGGAGCCCGCTGGTGCCCACCGATGGCCTGATGATCTCGATGGAGCATTTCAAGGAGATCCGGCTGAGCGCGGACCGGCGCACGGTGACCATGGGCGCGGCCGTGACGGTCGATGAGTTCGCGGCGTTCCTCTTGGAGAATGACGTCTGCCAGCCCTCGGGTGTCGGCTTCGGCGTCGGCACCGCGCAGTACGGCGGCGTCGTCTCGACGGGCTGTCACGGCTCCGGCATCGAGCAGAAGTCGGTGTCGGACTGGGTCGTGGGGCTGGAGCTGGTCGACGCGAGCGGCGCGGCCCGCACGTTCACGGTGGAGCAGGACGGCGAGCGGGTGATGAACGCGCTGCGCCTGTCGCTGGGCATGTGCGGCGTGATCCACACCATCCACACCCGCGTCGAGCCCATGTTCCGTGTGCACGTCGTCGAGTCGAAGGACCCGTTGGACACCACCCTGGCCAACCTCGCCTCGATCGTGCTCGACAACGACTACGCCGAGGTCTCGTGGATGCCGTTCAACGACGGCGCGTGGGTGCAGAAGGCCAACCGAACGCAGGCGCCGGTGACGCGTGATGGTTTTGGCCCGCCGGACAACCCGTTCCTGGATCAGCTCTACACGGTGGGCAGCGCCATGGCGCTCAACGCCATCGAGCTGAACCCGGCCATGACCCCCGCTGTCTGCCAGGCCAGCTTTCAGGTGCTCTACCCGGACGACTATGTCGCCAAGATCACCCACTACGTGCACTGCTCGGACTACCGGTTCTTCCTGGACAGCTACAAGATCACCGACATCGAGGTCGTCTTCGACGTGGACGAGCGCTTCGACGCCGTGCGGCAGGCCTTCGCGATCGGCCAGCAGATGGTCGCGCAGTGGGCCGCAGCGGGGCGCTACCCGCTCAACATCACGCTCGGCTTTCGGTTCATCAAGGACAGCGACGCGATCCTGTCCTCGGCGCGCGGCAACACGATCAGCTGCATGGTGGAGATCTTCAGCTACTACCGTACGGATCTGTTCGAGACCTTCGCGGGCGAGCTGGCGAGCGCGTGGCTGGCGGCGCTGCCCCGCGCCCGCACCCACTGGGCCAAGGGCTTCCAGTTCATGCGGGGCGCCATCCCCAAGCTGCGCCACGCGTTTGGCGACCAGCTCGACGAGTTCCTGGCCGTGCGCGCGGAGATCGGCGTCGATCCAAACAACCTGTTCAGCAATACCGTGCTCGACGAGCTGTTCGGCATCGGCCTGCGCCACCCGTCGGCGGATGACGCGGCGCAGTCGGGTCCGATCAGTCGGTGATCAGCTCGAAGGAGGGCCCCGCCATCTGATCGCTGTCCGGCAACGGCATCTGCATCAGGGCGGTGGCCCGGTAGCGCAGGTCGTACATGCGCGGGATGCTGCTGCGCAGCAGGCCCGGCCTGCCGTTGAGCGCGTCGTGCAGCACGTTGAGCAGCCCGGTGTAGGCGACGTTGAATTCGCGCGAGCGCTGGTACAGCGCGCTGCCCACGGGGTAGTCGGCCATCTTCGGGTCCGGCCTCATGTTGTGGACCTTGTCGTAGTCCACGGCGAGGGGCCGGCCGGTCGGGCCGGAGCTCGGCGTGTCGCCCGCCTTGTACCGCCGCTGCTGCGCGATCTCGTTGAAGCGGAAGTAGTGGGCGAGCTCGACCTCCTCGCCGAACAGGACGTGGTCGCCATCGAAGATGCTCTGCATCACGCCCTCGCCCTGCCCCACGATCTCGTGCAGCGCCAGCAGCGCGCTCTCCAGCGCCGCCTCCTTCGTCGCGCCGCCGACGACGATCACCTCGCCGCCGCCGCCGTAGTAGTGCTCCGGCGTGACCTGGTGCGCGCGGTCGCCGGTGAAGATGTCGTCCTCTGCAGAGAGCACCTTCAGACCGTCCTCGACGGCGGCGTAGAACTGGCCGATCGTGCTGTAGCCGCGGAACTCCGGCGGGGTGTCGGGAGTGGTGGGCAGCTCGATGCGCAGAAAGGTGTCGATCGTGTCCGGTGAGAACTTCGCGAGGTGGACCTGAAAGGACTTGTCGCTGTGCGGAAGGGGCGTGGGGTACTCGGGCACGAGGCGCGGGCGGTTGACGACCGGGTGCCCGCCGATCGCGTTGAGTACGTTCGCGGCGAGCACGAGGTGCAGCATCTCCTCCATCACCACGCTGTGGATGATCGCCGAGGCTTCGGGGTTGCTGCCCTCCTGAATGGAGTAGAGCGCCGTCAGGTAGGCGGGGATCGTCGAGTGCTCGATCTCGATGGCGGTCTGGAGGTGGTGCCGAAGCTGGTGGACGGACCGGATCCGCAGGTGCTCCGGGATCGCGATCGGGTGTTGAGGGAGGAGTCGATGGCGCAGACGGCCCGTGCGTGTGGCGATGGCCATGGTTCACCCAACCTTCGAGGAGGTGTCGAGACGCAGATCGCGGAGGATGTTCTCGGCCGCCCAGAAGGAGAGCGCCGACATCGTCAGCGTGGGGTTGGAGGTGCCGATGGTCGGCATGTTGCCGCAGCCGACCAGGTACAGGTTCTCGTGGTCCCAGGTCCGCTGGTTGCGATCGACCACCGAGTCCTTCGGGCTGAAGCCCATGCGGTGCGTGCCCACCAGGTGCCCCGCGCCCTGCCAGGAATAGCCCACGCCGTTGTAGATCAGGTAGTCGGCGTCGGTCGGGTAGTATTGCGTGTAGTTCTGGATGTTGCTGCGCGCGAACATCTGCATGGTGATGTTCGTCGCCGCCTCGAAGGTGCGCCGCGTGTAGTCATCCACGTTGTATTGGATGATGGGGCGGTAGTTGCCCAGGTTGTCGAGGTAGCCCGGGTCGATGCGGACGCGGTTGTCCGGGCTCGGGAGCTGCTCGCACTCATAGTGAATGAACACCTGCCGGGGGATGGTGTCGCCGAGCTGCCGGCGCAGCGCGCGGCCGAACAGGTTGTTCTGGTTGACCGCCGCGGTCACGTCCGACTGGGGCGAGTTGGTCGGCCACTGCCAGCCCCAGTTGTCGAGCGGCAGGATGAACGCCGCGAAGTCCTTGCGGAATTCGCCATCGCGGAAGGTCGGGATGTTCGAGGTCGAGCCAGGGCCGCGGTAGGGGAAGACCTTCTCGGGGAACAGGCCCCAGGCGAAGAACACCATGTGGTCCATCAGGTTGCGGCCCACCTGATCGCTGGTGCGGCAGGCTCTCGACGCCAACAGCAGCTTGGCGTTCTCGACCGAGTGCGCGGCGAGCACGAAGATCGTGCCGGTCGCCTTCTCCTCGGTGTACTGACCGGAATTCGGGTCGGTGTAGCGTTTGTACGTGATCGCCGTGACGCGGGCGGTCGCCGGGTCGATCTCCAGGCGCGTCGCCACCGCCTGCGAGAGGATATCGCACGCGCCGCGCTTCGCCGCCTTGAGCGTCTTGAGCGCGTTGTATTTGGCCTGTACCGGGCAGATCGCTGAGCAGCTCGAGTTACCCTCGCAGCGCTCGCCTGTGTACGGATCCCAGATAGCGCCCACGGGCTGGTAGCGCGCGCCCTTCGAGCGCCCCAGCGCCAGCTTGCGCTTCGCCGGATCCCACTTGACCGAGGTGCGCCCATAACGCAGGTTAGGGGTGGAGTTTCGGCCCTGTGGCGTGCTGATGATGTCGATCTCGTAGGAGCGACCAGCGACGTCCACGTTCATGCCTTTGATCGCCGCGCTCATACGCTGGTCCATGTAGGTGGTGGGGATCCCGCGCATGGGCAGCGTGTAGTCCTCCCCCCAGTACTGCGCGGGATCGACACCTGGATACCGCTGATCGGCCACCTCGCCCGAGACGCCGATCTCGCGCTCCGCCATCTCATAGTACGGCTGCAGGTCTTCATAGGAGATCGGCCAGTCCACGCCCCGACCGTACAGGGTCTGCATCTTGAAGTCGTTGGGCAGCATCCGCAGCGTCGTGCCCAGCCAGAGCAGCGTGGTCCCGCCCGGCGTGCGCGCGTAGTCGCTGGCGAAGGGAAGGGGACCCGTCTGCACGAAGTAGCCCGAGGTGTCGGGCGTGGTGCCCTGCACCTGGTTGACGTCCAGCACGTTGGGCGAGGGCGCCGCGGGCAGGTTCGGGTAGGCCGCGTTGGGCACCTTCGCGAGCGACGTGTAGAAGGTGTCGAGGTAGCGCTGGTAGTTGTCGTAGGCGGGCGTCCCGTCGAGCTGCGCGCCCGCGCTCAGACCGGCCTCGAGCACCAGCACGCGCGCGCCGGCCTCCGAGAGCGTCTTCGCCACGATCGCCCCGGAGATGCCCGCGCCCACAATCACCACGTCATAGTTTTGGGTCTTCATTGGCCTTTCTCCGGGGTGTCCTGGGCGGGGGGGAGCTTCTTGCCGTAGGGCTCCGGTGGGGTGTGCCAGGAGCTGTAGCCGGGCTGTTTCGCGCCGGGCGGGTGGGCGCGCATCACGTCGTAGACCAGGCTCTGCTGATAGGCCTCGGCGGAGACAATGCGCGTCGTGTCGGCCACGTGGACGCCGTACTCCGCGGACCACGTGGCGGGCATCTGGAACCACGTGCCGAGGTACCAGAGCTGGATGATGTTGCGCGCCATCGGTCCGAGGCGCGCGCTGGCCAGGATGTCCTGGCGCGTCGCCCGCTCCAGCGCGTCGAGATCGTCGCCACTGGCTCTCTGGATGGCGGTGGCGGTCGCGAGCAACACGGCCGCGTTCTCGTCGCCGACCGCGCCGACCACGGTCTGCCAGTAGGCGTCCGCCTGCCCCGTGCCGTACAGGTCGACCCGCTCAAAGCCCGTCAATACGGCCGAGAGCGCGACGAAGGTCTCGAGGGCGTCATCCGGGAAGCTCATCGTGGCACCTCTCGCCCGACGCACGCATGCGGCGGCGTGATGAATCGGGGGACGCCCCCGAGCGTACCACAGCGCGAGCGCAGCCCCGCGCTGAAGGCGCCCCGATCTCGTGGACACCCCCGCGATTGTGCAGGAAGATGCTCCCCATGCCTCGTAGACGTGTCCCCTGTTCGCTGGGGTGCCCGGCAGCAGATCGTGGATCTGGCCCAAACGGGGTTCGAGCTCGCGACGACGCGCCAGACTGAGCAGGCGATCGCTGTGATGTGCGAGGTTCTCGAGCTCGAGGTGCGGCCGCTCGCCCAGCACGGTGAGCGCCTTCCGGCTCTGAGCCGCTCCCCTCGGGGCGCCGCGCCTCAGCCCAGCCGCGCGGCCAGCGCCTTCGGCGCGACGGCGCGATAGCTCTCGGCCATCCAGGCGCGGAGCTGGTCCATGGGCGGCTCGACCTCGGGCGGGAAGCGCATCGAGACCCAGCCGCTCTTGCCGAGGCCGTAGCCGGTGGGCGCGGCGCCGGGGATCTCGAGCGCCTCGCCCTTCGAGGTGGGCAGCTTGACGGTGAACGAGAAGCCCGCCTCGCTCGCGCCCAGGAAGACGAAGACCTTTCCGCGCACCTTGAGCGCCCGCTGCCCCCAGGGGAAGTCCTCGGTGGCTTCGGGAAAGGTGAGGCCATGGTCGCGGAGCTCGTCTTCACGCGGATCGTAGGCGGGCAGCTCGTGCATGGGAGGGAGCCTCGAAGGGACCATAACGTGCGGGAGAGCTGCGCGGGCGCGGCCGTCCGGGCTCATTACAGCCACGCCCAGGCGACCTGTCGGATATACTTGTTCAGTCTGGTGCGAGGGGGCGTCATCACCATCGTCTGGCTGATATCGTCGATGTCTGGCCTGGCCTGCAAGGAGCCCCCAGCTCCCGCGGACGAGCCTGAGCTCCCTACGCCCTACGAGCATGCCCTCGACGACGGGGTGAGCGAGGAGATCGATCTGGCGCAGCTCGAGACGGAGATGCAGGCGGTGGTGGACGATCTGCTCCAGATGAACGCCACGCTGGCCTACCCCGCCTTCGACGTCGCGCTCGGCTGGGCCGACGAGGTCTGCCCGGAGTTCAAGTACCTCACGGAGACCACCACCTACTACGACGGCATGTGCGAGACCCGCGACGGGACCTCGTTTTATGGCGACGCCTTCTACGCTGTTCGCGAGGGCTCGGACCCCGACGGCACCACCTGGGAGCGGGTCGATCTCTTCGCCCACACGCGCATCACCGCGCCCTCGGGCGAGATGTACTACTCGGCAGGGCCGGCGCTGGACTCCCACGTGACCCGGCCCGACGGCTCGCGGGAGCACCGCAGCGAGCTGCTCGGCGTCCACAGCAGCAACCTCGAGGCCGCCGAGGGCTGGGTGGGAGCGGGGATCATCAACGATCTCACCATCATGGCGACCAGCATGACCATCGGCGACCCGCAGAAGGTGACGGTCACGGGGGCGCTGGACGGGCTCGACGGCCAGTGGCCCAGCGCCTGGGTCGAGTCGCTCCAGATCGGCTCGACCGCGACGGACTGGGCCTGCGATGGTGAGCCCTACGGCGCGCTCTGGATGCGCAGTCAGGGGGGGACCTGGGTGAAGGTGAGCTTCGACACGCTCAGCAGCGGCGGTCAGGCGCCCGAGGACACGACGCGCTGTGATGGCTGCGGGGCCGTCACGGTCCATGGCGAGGAGCTGGGCGAGGTCTGTCTGGACTTCTCGCCGCTGACCGACTGGAAGGACAGCCCATGGTGAGGCGGGGGCTCCCGGTCACCGCCCTGCTCGCCGCGCTGGCGGCGGGCTGTGACGACGGAATGACCGCCGAGGAGGAGGACCGCGTCCCCCAGGCTCGCCGGGTGCTGGTGCGCGCCAGCCTGGATCTGCGCGGCGTTCGCCCCTCCGACGAGGAGATCGCGGCGGTAGAGGAGGATCCTGACGCGCTGGGCGGGCTGCTGGACGAATTCGTGGCCGACGAGCGCTTCCCCGAGCGCCTGGTCGAGCTGTACAACGAGCTGTACCTGACGCGCAGCGAGGGGCTGGCCATCAACACGGCCGCCATCGGGGTCCGCGACAAGTGGACCTTCTTCCAGCTCGTGGGCCAGGAGCCCCTGCGTCTGCTGGCCGAGATCGCCGCGCTGGACCTGCCGTACACGGAGATCGTCGAGGCCGACTGGACGATGGCCAACGAGGGGCTGGCCGAGCAGTTCCCGGTGGACTACCCCGAGGGGGAGACGGGCTGGAAGAGGGTCTCCTACACCGATGGGCGGCCCGCCGCGGGCGTGCTGGCTACCAACGGGCTGTGGTGGCGCTACACGACCACGCCGAGCAACGCCAACCGCGGCCGGGCCGCCGCGATGGCCCGCCTGCTGCTCTGTCAGGACTACCTCGACCGAGACGTCGAGATTGATCCCACGGTCTTCCTCCAGAGCGAGGCCGCCGTCGCCGCCGCCATCTCGTCCAACGAGTCCTGCGCGAACTGCCACGTCTCGCTCGACCCGCTGGGCAGCAACTTCTTTGGTTTCTACCTGTCCAACTACACGAGTAGCCAGGAGGCGCTGGTCTACCACGAGAGCCGCGAGCCGACCTGGAGCGAGCTGACCGGCGTGGAGCCCGGCTACTTCGGCGTCCCGACGACGGGGCTGGACGAGCTGGGCGGGCACATCGCGGCCGATCCTCGTCTGGTGAGCTGCGCGGTCGAGCAGGCGTGGACGCTCATGCTGCGCCGCGAGCCCAGGCTCGGCGATCAGGAGCGCATGAACGCCGTGCGGGAGTCCTTCCTGAGCGGAGGGCTGCGCCTGCGCGCGCTCTATCGAGCCATCATGGACGAGGCCGACTACCAGGGGCTGGACCCCGAGGCCTCCGGCGTGGTCGGGGCGAAGGTGGCGACCGTCGAGCTGCTGGCCGCTGAGGTCGAGGACCTGACCGGCTACGCGTGGACCCAGGACGGCACGGACATGCTGCACGCCGACCAGTACGGCTACCACCTCGTCGCGGGCGGCGTCGACGGGCTCACCCAGACCGCGGCGCCCTCCGATCCGGCCGTGGGGCTGGTGCTGGTGCAGGAGAAGCTGGCGGAGCTGGCGGCTGCTTACGCTGTAAGTATCGAGCCTGGGCAGGCCGCCGCCGATCGGCGCCTGTTCACCGAGATCGACTTCACCGAGACCGCGGACGCGGCCCCCCACACGATCCGCGCTCAGCTCGTCCTGCTGCACCTGCGCCTGTACGGCGCCCGGGTGGAGCAGGACAGCGAGGCGGTGAGCGCGGGCCTCGAGCTCTGGGAGGCGCTCTACGCGTCAGAGGGCGACGTGAGCGAGGCCTGGCGCGGCGTGCTGCAGGCGATGCTGCGAGATCCCGACATAATCATCTACTGACTTCTGCGGGAGGGAGCTTGAGGGATCTCTGGACACCGAGTCGGCGAGCGCTGCTGCTGGGTGGCATGGCCGGCGCCTCGGCGCTCGCGTTGCCCCGGCGCGCGCGCGCGGGGACGGTCTCGGCGGCCGACCGGAAGTTCATCTTCATCTTCGCCTCGGGCGGCTGGGACGACACGCTCACCATCGCCGACATGCTGGACCAGCCCATCGTCACCCCGGAGAGCGGGACCGAGCGCGGCACCGCCGGCAACCTCACGTTCGTGGACGCGGTCTCGCGACCCAGCGTGCGCAGCTACTACGAGAAATACCACGGCCGCACGGCGATTATCCAAGGGGTGAGCTTCCCGACCATCTCGCACGAGGTCGGCATCTACCTGGGGCTGACGGGCAAGAAGTCCGGCCTCGACCCCGACTGGCCGAGCCTGATCAGCGCGTCGGCAGCGGACCGCTTCGCCGCGCCCACCCTGGTCGTGACCGGGCCCTCGCTGCCCGGCGATCGCGGCTGGGTGGTGCTGCGCATCGGGCCCTCGGGCCAGCTCGCCGACCTGTTCACCGAGGACCTCAGCGCGGTCTCGGATCTCACGATGAGCCCGCTCAGCAAGACGGGCCGCGACGCGATCGACGCCTACGTGGCGGCCCGCTCAGGAGCGCGGGTGAAGAGCGCGAGCGGCGCGCGGGACCTGCTGATGGCGGAGCGCTTCGAGCTGGCGCGCGACCACGCCGCGCAGGTGCGAGAGGCAGGGAAGAGCCTGAACTTTGGCGGCGTCAGCTCCCTGGCGGGCAGCGCGAGCCTGATCGGCGAGGTGCTGGGGAGCGGCCTGTCGCGCTGCGTGATGATCGGCGGACCTCCCAGCCTCTCGCGTGACTGGGACACGCACTTCGAGAACTTCACCCAGCAGTCCGTGCTCTGGGAGAACCTCTTCGCCGGGCTGGTCGCGATCAACGAGGTGCTGGACACGACCCCGGGCGAGGTGGGCGCGACGCTGGCCGACGAGACCGTGGTGGTCGTGTTCTCCGAGTTCGGGCGCCTGCCCTACCTCAACGCGTTCGAGGGCAAGGATCACTGGCCTTACACGAGCATGCTGGTGAGCGGATCCGGCGTGGCGGGCGACCAGATCATCGGCGGCTACGGCGAAGACTACGGCGGGAAGCTCGTAGACCTGGACTCGGGCGAGGTCTACACGAAGGGCGAGGCCCTGCTCACCAGCACGGTGGGCGCCGCCCTGCTGACCCTGGGCGACGTGGACCCGGCGGAGTGGGTGGACGACTCGGAGCCGCTGCGCGCGCTCCTGGCCTGAGGGGCGCGAGGGGCGGATCCGAGCAGAGAGCGCGCCGCCGACGCCACAGGTCCGGCCCCGAACACCTGTTCAAGCGGAAGCGCGCTATTCTCTCTCCGTGATCAACATCCCTCGCCTCACCGAGATCCTCGACCTGCTGGTGCGCCGCGGGCTGATCCACAGCGGTCAGCGTCAGGACGTGCTCAACCGCGGCCAGGACCAGGCGCGCCACATCCTGCTCGACCGGCGCGCCGAGATGCGCCGCCTGCTGGGTCGCCATCGGGTGACCTATCGGGTCCACGAGATCGAGCTGGTGGCGAGCTTCCGCTTCAAACGCCACGATGTGCCCGATGAGCAGCTGACCGAGGAGATCATCACCCGCCTCGTCGCGGAGCACGTCTCGCTGCCCTTCGTCTATCTGGATCCACTCCGACTGGATTTCAAGCTGGTGACAGAGAGCTTTGGTGGACCCTTCGCCGAGCGCCACCTGGTCATCACGCTGGCCGAGACGGCGGACAGCGTCACCATCGCCTGCGTAGACCCCTGGGACACCGAGCTCTTCGAGGGCATCGTCCGCGTCAAGGGCAAGGCGGTGCGGCCCGTGCTGGCGCAGAAGTCGCAGATCATCTCGGTGATCGTCGAGTTTCACGGCTTCCGCCGCTCGATGCGCGCCGCCGAGGTGGACTACCAGAGCGACCTGCCGGACATCAGCAACCTGGAGCAGCTCTACGAGATGCGCGGCGGCGCCGGCGAGGTGGACGCCAACGACCAGCCCGTGGTGCGCGCGGTCTGGTACCTGCTGCAGTACGCCTTCGACCAGCGCGCCAGCGACATCCACATCGAGCCCAAGCGCAACGAGAGCTGGGTGCGGATGCGCATCGACGGCGTCCTGCACCGCGTCCACCGGCTGCCCAAGGTCGTGCACCCGGCCATCGTCAGCCGCATCAAGACCCTGTCTCGTCTGGACATCGCCGAGCGTCGCCGCCCGCAGGACGGTCGCTTCAAGGCTACGTTTCGCGAGAAGGACGTCGAGTACCGCATCAGCACGGTGCCGACGGCCTTCGGCGAGAAGGCCTGCATCCGCGTCTTCGACCCGGAGATCCTGCTGCAGAGCCTGGACGATCTCGGGTTCTTCCCGCGCGAGCTGCAGATCATGAAGCGCACGCTGGCCAGCAACGCCGGGATGATCCTGGTGGTCGGGCCGACGGGCAGCGGCAAGACCACGACGCTCTACTCGTCCCTGCACCACATCTACGCGCCGAGCGTGAACATCGTGACCCTCGAGGACCCCATCGAGATGGTCCACGAGAACTTCAACCAGATCGCCATGCAGCCGAAGATCGGCCTGACCTTCGGGACGGCGCTGAAGACCGTGCTTCGCCAGGACCCGGACGTGGTGATGGTCGGCGAGGTGCGCGACTCGGAGACCGCCGACAACGCCGTGCAGGCCGCGCTGACCGGGCATCTGGTGCTCTCCACCCTGCACACCAGCGAGGCGTCCAGCTCGATCGGCCGTCTGTTGGATCTCCAGGTCATCCCCTACCTGCTCTCCAGCGTGCTGCTGGCGGTGGTCGCCCAGCGCCTGGTCCGCAAGGTCTGCGAGCACTGCGCCATCGACGAGCTGCTCACCGAGGAGCAGGCCGTCGCGCTGCGCATCCCGGGCGCTCGCGGCCGGCGCCTGAAGGTGCGGCGCGGCCTGGGCTGTCCGCGCTGCCGACACACGGGTTATAAAGGAAGGACGGGCCTGTTCGAGGTGATGCCCATCACGCCGCGCATCGCCAACCTCATCCACGAGCGCGCGCCGACGCAGGAGATCAAGCGCGAGGCGCTCAACGACGGGATGCTGACGCTGCGCGAGTACGGCATCAAGAAGCTGGCCCGCGGCCTCACCACCTTCGAGGAGATCATGTCGGCGACGGACGATCTCGCCGTGTACTGAAGGCAGGCGCGCGCCGGGCGCGCTATCTCTCAGGCGACCATCCGCCTCCCCACCCCCCGAGGAGAACTCATGGCCGGCTCTGGGCTCATCGCGCTGCTCGACGACATCGCCACCATCGCCGACGACGTGGCCGCGATGGCCGCGATGGCCGCCAAGAAGGGCGCCGCCACCGCGGACGACGTGGGCGCCCTGACCAGCCTCGCGGCCAAGAAGACCGCGGGCGTGGTCACCGACGACATGGCCGTCACGGCCGAGCAGGCCATCGGCCTCGCCCGCGAGCGGGAGATCCCGGTCGTGCTGGCGGTCGCGAAGGGCTCCTTCATCAACAAGTGCGTCTTCCTGACGCCGGGCGCGCTGGCGCTCAACGCGGTGGCGCCCTGGGCCATCCTGCCGATCCTCATGGCCGGCGGCGCCTTCCTCTGCTTCGAGGGCGTCGAGAAGATCCTGCACAAGGTCCGCGGCCATGGCGAGGCGCACGGCGAGGCGGCGGACCCGGAGATCACCGACCCGGTGGCCCTCGAGAAGGCGCGGGTCAGCGGGGCGATCCGCACGGACCTCATCCTGTCCGGCGAGATCATCGCCATCTCGCTGGGCGAGGTGGTCCGCGAGCCCTTCCTCACCCAGGCGCTGACCCTCTACACCATCTCCGTGATCATGACCGTGGGCGTCTACGGCGTCGTCGGGCTGCTGGTGAAGATGGACGACGCGGGCGAGGCGCTGGCGCGTCGGGGAGGGCCGGTCCGCGCTCTGGGGAGGCTCATCCTCGCCGCGACGCCGAAGCTGCTGCACGCCATCTCGATCATCGGGACGGTGGCGATGCTCATGGTCGGCGGGCACATCATCCTGGAGGGCGTCCCGCCCATCGAGCACGCCGTCCACGGCGTCGTCGAGGCGCTCCCCGGGCTGGCGGGCACGCTGGTCGGGCTGGCCCTGGACATCCTGCTGGGCGTGGTCGTCGGACTGGCGGTCGTCGGCGTCCTGGCCACGGGCATCCCCGCCAGGCTCTGGGCGCTCATCCCGCGCAAGAAGAAGGCCTGATCAGCGCTTGTAGTCGCTCAGATCGATCACGCGGTCGGCGACCTCGGCGATGGCCTTGTAGCGGCTCCAGTGGCAGGTCAGCAGCAGGATCTGGTGGTGGCGGGCCGCATCGGCGAAGACGGGGATCATCCGGGCGAAGCGCGCCTCGTCCGTGGCCACCAGCGCGTCGTCGAGGATCACCGGCACCGGCTCCGAGCGGGCCAGCACCCGCGCCATGGCCAGGCGGGTGATCACGCCCACCTGCTCGCGCGTGCCGACGGAGAGCACGTCGAAGGTGTCGCTGTCCGAGCGGTTGAGCTGGGTCAGGTTGAGCTGATCGTCGAAGATCGGCGTCGCGTCCTGGAAGAGCAGCCGCAGCATGCGCGCCGTCTCGTCCTGCAGCGGCCCC
>CAZKWG010000079.1:0-15854 GCA_964556105.1 uncultured Enterobacterales bacterium
GGAGGGCATGGACCAGGACATCGTGGACGACCCGACCTACGGGCCCATCCTGCTGGAGTCGCTGGCCACGCTGCCCTCGATCTCCATCGTCGGCACCGGGCTGGAGTTCACGGAGAAGGAGGTCTCGCTGGAGTGGATCGATCCCGAGTCGGACGATCTGCAGGTCGACTGCGGCGCGCGCCTGGTGGGCGGGCACAGCGTCGTCTACCCGAAGAACAGCGTGCGCCTCAGCTTCCGCTCGCGCTACGGCACCTCGAAGCTGGAGCTCGACCTCTACGGCGAGGACTACAGCGGCGTCGAGCCCGCCGACGAGCACGACATGCTCACCCTGCGCGGCGGCAACCACGACACCTACTTCTACCTGGGCTCCCGCGGGCAGTACCTGCGCAACTTCTTCATGGACGAGAGCCAGCTCGCCCAGGGGCACATCGCGCCGCACGGGCGCTTCGCCCACCTCTACGTGGACGGGAGCTACCGCGGGCTCTACCACGTCCGGGAGCGGATGAACGCCGCCTTCATGGCCGAGTACCTGGGGGGCGACGAGGAGGACTACGAGGCGGTCAACGGCGGCACGGCCTTCGACGGCAGCGGCGCCGCCTGGGGCCAGGTCACCGGCAACCCCGGCGACTACGAGGAGCTGAGCCGCTGGATCGATATGGTCAATTTTCTTGACTATATGGTGCTGAACTTCTACGCGGGCAACGCCTGGGACTGGGCCTACTACCACAACTGGATCGCCGCCGGGCCCACCGAGGCCGGTAAGGGCGGCTTCAAGTTCCACTGCTCCGATTCGGACATCTGCCTCTATTACGACTACACGGTCAACATCCTCTCCAACCCGGGGCCCTCCTACGTCTTCTACTACCTGCTCCTCGAGGGGCACCCGGACTTCCAGGTCGCGCTGATGGACGCCATTCACCGCAACCTGGAGGGCGATGGGCCGCTCAGCGCCGACCAGGCCGCCGAGCGTTACACACGCCTCGCGGCGATGGTCGAGGGCGCGATCGTCGCCGAGTCTGCACGTTGGAACGGCGACTGGTGGAACCAGAGCGTCTGGATGGCCGAGCGCGACAACCTGCTCACCAACTGGTTTCCCTATCGAACCGACGAGCTGATCCGCCAGGTGCAGGACGCCGGCTGGTACCCGCTGGGCGCGCCGGAGATCGACGCGGACGACGGCGTCTATCCGCTGGGCTCCGAGGTGAACATCCGCGTCCCCGCCGACACGGACGCCGAGCTCTGGGTCAGCTTGGACGGCGAGGATCCACGGGTCTCGGGCGGCGAGATCTACGCGGGGGCGACCGGCCCCGACGCGCCGCTCACCCTCACGCTGGAGCACAGCGTGGTGGTGCAGGCGCGCCTGAAGAGCGACGAGACCTGGGGGCCGCTGGCGCGCGTCTTCCTGGAGGTGGACGAGACGCCGCCCATCGTCCTGAACGAGTGGAACGCGGTGGACGAGGGCAAGACCCTGGACGGCGGGGACGGGGAGGGCGCGGGCGAGGACCGGGCGCTGGGCGTGCTGGAGGGCAACGGCGGCGACTGGATCGAGCTGCTGGTGCTGGATGACCACCTGGACCTGCGCGGCTGGCGGATCACGATGGAGGATCGGGGGGGCGAGGTCGGCGAGCTGGTGTTCACGGAGGCGGACGTGCTCAGCGACCTGCGCTCGGGCACGATCCTGACCATCGCCGAGGATCTCCCGGAGGACACGAGCTATGACCCCGAGCGCGGCGACTGGCGCTTCCACCTGCGCGCTTCGGTGGAGGGCTCGGGCGAGGTGGTCAGCGCGTCGGACTTCGAGGTCACCCACCGCGACTGGCGGCTGACCCTCTGGGATCCCCAGGGTTACGTCCGCTTTGGCCCGGCGGGAGAGACGGTGGTGCCGGCGCGCGGGATCAGCAGCGACGAGATCGGCCTGCTCGCGCGGGATCCCGACACGCTGCTGCGGCGGGACGATCCTTTCTACGCGGACGGCAACGCCTCCACCTACGGGTACCCCAACCGCTGGGAGGGCGGAGAGCAGGATCTGTCCACGTTGCGTGCGGTCATCCCGGACGGTGATCCGGCGCTGGACACCGGCGGCGGCGAGACGGCGGGCGTCGAGACGGGCGACGAGGACAGCGCGGACGTCGAGAGCGGCGACACGACGCCTGTGCTGGACAGCGATCCCGGCGTCGAGACGGGCGAGGCCAAGCCAGGCGGCTGCGGCTGCCAGAGCGAGGGGGGCGCGCGCCTGGGTGGGCTCGGGGTGCTGGTCGGGCTCGCCCTGCTGCTGCGTCGCCGCCGGGCCTCCGCCGCCCTCCCCGCGGTCGTCTTCTCCGCCTGCGCCGCCGACAAGGTCGCGCCTGAGGAGACCGGCGCTCCCGCGGAGACGGACGACCACAGCGCGGGCTCGGACAGCGCGGGCTCGGACAGCGCGGGCCCGGACACGGACGACACGGCGCCCACCTGCTACGCCGACGTGGACGGCGACGGCTACGGCGACCCGAGCGCGCCCTACGAGCGCTGCGAGAGGGGGGTGGCGGACGCCAGCGACTGCGACGACCGCGAGCACGATGTCCACCCCGGCGCCGACGAGCTCTGCGACGAGGTGGACCAGGACTGCGACGGCGAGGTGGACGAAGACCCCATCGACGGGCTGCCTTTCTACACCGACGGCGACGGGGACGGCTACGGCGACGGCGAGACCTTCACCCTGGCCTGTCGGATCGGCGATGACGCGGCCCTGCTGGGCGGAGACTGCGACGACGCCGATCCGGCGATCAGCCCGGGCGCCACCGAGATCTGCGACGACATCGACCAGGACTGCGACGGTTCTGCCGCCGACGCGCTGGGCTCGACCGCCGAGTGCGCCGCGGTGGACTGCCTGGAGATCGCCCTCGCCGGCGGCGTCGCTGAGAGCGGCCCGAGCTGGATCACCCTCCCCAGCGGCGAGACCGCAGAGCTGTGGTGCGACCAGGAGACCGACGGCGGCGGCTGGACCCTGGGCTTTCTGCGCAACAGCGCGGGCGACACCAGCCAGGGGGACTTCGGCAGCGGATACGTCGATGTCGAGAGCCTGGCGGGCTCGCCCGAGGAGGCCAGCGCCTCGTCCGTCGCCACCATGAGCTGGATCGACCTGAACGACTACGCCTGGACCGAGCTGACGTTGGCGGCCTATTCATCCGGCTCCAACACGTATACCTCGGACAACATCCCGCGCGAGGCGCTGCGCATCGCGTTCGGCGAGGACGGCTACTACCTCTACGGCGGAAGCACCGGCTACTACTGGTGTGGCGGCGACGCCAGCTACACGGACAGCGGGATCGGGGCCACGGACAACCCGGACGGCGCGCCCTCAGACTGCAAGTACCACGGATCGCTTGGTTCAGGGTGGGATTTTTCGGACAGCGCCTCGGCCAACGCCGGCCTCACCCTCTGCGGCGGCGACGCCAGCAGCTTCCTGGCGGCGAGCTGGGCGGGCGGCTGGACCTATTACGGGACGGCCGGCGGCGCGCAGGCGATCTGGGTGCGTTGAGGGGGGCGCGACGGGCAGGGCAGTCGCGCGCCCTCTCAGCCTGCCCGAAAGCGGAAGGACTCGACGTACGCGCCCCGGTACTTGTCCAGGTCCATCAAGATGATCTCGCCCAGCGCGTTCAACCCTCGGCCGATGGCCACCGCGAGACCGTTGGGGCCGGCGTAGAAGATACGGATCGGCTGGGTCGGATATCGGGTGCGCTGGTCCAGGAGCAGGTTGGTGATTGTGAGGGCGAGATCGCGCGCCGCCGCCGCGCCCTGCACGGAGGCGCGGCCGGGGCCGGAGCTCGGCCGGACGTGGAGCATGACCGCGGGCTGGTCGTGATCGAAGCGCCAGCGGCTCCACAGCGGAAAGACGTCCCGGGTGATGGACAGCAGCAGGTGGACCTCTTCTGGCGCCTGCCCTCGCTCCGGCGTCCGGTCGTCTGTTCGCAGCGTCGCTGGCGTCGCCTGCCCGTCCAGAGACCAGATCTCATCCAGGCCGGTGAAGTCGTCGCGCTGCGCCACCGCCACATCCAGGCCCGAAGCCCGATGGAAGACCGCGCCTGCCCGGACGGCCAGGCTGCCCAGGCAGCGCGGGAGGATGAGCAGCTTGCCGCGCCCCTGGGCCACGAGGGACTGACGGAGCGCGCGGAGGGCCGTCCAGGTGGTGCGCTCCCAGTCGGCGCGGTCGTCCGCCTCGGCCGAGAGGTAGAGGCGGAGATCGTGGATGCGGCCGGGCAGCACCTCCTCAGGGTTGTAGCTGGCCAGGATGAGCAGGGCCTCCGACGCGCTCATGGGCCTGTCGCTCGCGTCGATTCGTGTCGACTCGATGGATCTCGGCGCGGCGTCGCTTGAGCTGATCTGCGGCGTGGCAGCCAGTTGGACCCCCCACAGACCTGCGACGGCCGCGATCTCGGTCCGCTCCATCGGGCGCTCCCTCGAGATCAGCTCGAAGAGCTCGCGATCGACCAACCCATGGCGGCCGAGTAGGTTGGCCATCGCGTGGGCCGTCTCCTCGAGTGGAGCCCCTCGTGGCATCCTATCTGCCAGGCTCCTCCCATTGGAGAGCAGCCGCAGAACGCTCTCCAGCTCACGTGGGTCGAACAGCTCCGTCAGAAGTTCAGAGAGCGCCTCGATCGGTTGCTTGGATCGCCCCGGCGAGCTGCGGCTCATGGTCCCCCGCAGCTGCAGCGGCCCCGCGCTCAAGGTCGGCGGCGCATCCAACACGAAGCGCACCACCGCGCTGCGCACCGAGTAGAGATCCGGCGCCCCCCGCGCCAGCCAGCTGAAGATGGGAGGAGACAGCGCCAGCAGCAAGGGTCCTCCCAGCCGCCGCATCACCGTGTTGCGCGCCAGGTTCAGGCGGCTGAAGAGCGTGTTCCAGGCGTGCTCGTCCTGTTGGCTCCCGTGGCTGCCGTCTACGACCACCAGCGTCTCCGGCCGAGTCGCCGCGTCGCCGGTCGTGAGCGGCTCGAAGACCATCCGTAACAGCGTCTCCTCGTCCACCGCAGGCAGCCGGCCATCGGGGGTAAGGTAGGGCTCCAGACGCAGCAGGGTTCTCGCCTTGCCCGCGGCGGTGAGCTGGACCGTCACCGCCTCCAGCATCGGCTCGACCTGCGCCGGGGTACAGACCACCACCAGGAGGCGCGCGCCCGCGGCGAGCTTCAAGTGGCGCACCAGGATCTCGAGCTCGTCTACGTCGATCACGACCTGCTGCGGCGTAGGCATCGATCAGGGCGCGCTTGTGGCGGAGTCTGACCGCTTCAGCCGCGCGAGCTCCTCTTGGATGGCCTGCAGCCCGATCACCGCCGGATGCACCTCGTACCACAACTCCTGGTTCTGGTAGCGGAGGATCACGTTGTTGTCCAGGAGCTCGTCCACGAAGGGACGCAGCTCATCAGGGACGGTGAGCGCCTGGTAGCGCGCGACCCGGGCGAGCACGGCCACGGCCTCCTGCGTGACCACAGAGGCGCGAACATTGTCTCCTGCGCGGGCCAGTACCTGTTGGAAGCGTCGCTCATGGAAGGGCGCTGCGATGACGATGTCTTGGAGCAGGCGGATCAGCTCTCGTGGGTAGCCTCCGGAGATCTGGATGAGCGTCGTCACCCGCTCCTCGACCTCCGTGCTCCCGAGCAGCTCGGCGAGCTCCTGGTCAGGGACGCGCTGGCGGATCAGCGCACGCGCTGCCTGTATCCCCTTGTCGAAAGGCGCGCCGGTCACCCGCTCGTGTAGCTTGATCATCGGCATGAAGTGCAGGCCCGGGATGTTCAAGCGCTGATGCAGACTGGGGGGCACGGTGTAGACCGCGTGGACCGGAAGGTCGAGGCCTTCGCCGATCCGGCGAAAGACCTTCTCCGCGCTGGCGTGGACGTCCTTCCAGGTGGTCGAGGTGCCGCGCAGCTTCTCCAGGGAGTCCAGGATCACCAGCACCCCGTGGTGGGTCTCCACGATCTGCTTCACCAGCTGGTCCAGCTCGCCGCGCACCTCGCCGAGAAACCGCTCGAACGCGGCGCTCGCCCGATCGCGAAACGCTGCGCGCAGGCTCGGCCGCTCCTTGAGCGCCAGCGCCAGCTTCACCCCGCTGGCCACTTTGGCCCCCCCAGGCAGCCCGGCCTCTGCGTCAGCGGTCACCTCCACGTCTCCCAGCGTGATCTCCGTGCTGTTGAACCAGTGCCAGAGGCGATCGAAGGGACCTTCCTTCATCGCGTGCCCGGGATTGGACCCTTGGAGCTTCAAGACCTCCCGCTCGACGCCGTAGAGCATCACGAGCAGGACGTCTGGAAGATCCACCGTGGCGCTCAGGTCGAGGAGGCCCTCCGCGTCGATGATCACGGGGAGCAGGCTCCCGTTCCGGGGCAGGGCCGCACCTGCGGCGAGGCGGCGGAGCTCCGTGGACTTTCCGGATCCGCGCAACCCGCAGAAGAAGCCTGTGTGCCGCTTCTTCTGCGCGCGCTTCAGCCTGTCGAGTGTGTCCCGGACCCAGGAGCTTCCCCGTGGCTCCTCGTCGAACTTCTCCTCGATGTTCACGTTCCGAACATCTTGTGGATCAAGCGGCTCTTCAGGGTCGCAGAGGTTGTACAGCTCCGTTTTCCGCTCCTCGGTCATGCTCTGCTCCCCGATATCGCACCGTACGGGCTTATCCCGAGCGCCTGTGGGGGCAAGGACGGCGTCCGCTGCCCTCGCGCACTTCGGTGCCGGAGCTTGATCGTCATAGCTTTGAAGGACCCTTTTCGTCCGCGCCGCGAAGCGCAGGGTCGAGGCGACGAAGACGCGCGGCGGCGAGGTGGTGCTGACGTTCAAGCAGGTGCCGCTGGCCGAGCTGAAGGCCTTCGTGGACGCGGTGGAGCGGGAGATGCCTGGCGTGGTGGAGGGCTGAGGCCCGTCCTAATCCGTCTTCTTCGCGCTCTGCATCAGGATCTGCTCGAAGACGGCCCAGGCGCGGCTGTCGTCGATGTTGATGTTGATGTCCTTCATCGCCTCCGGCGGCGCCGCGGCGCTCCCCGAGTCGGTCGTGGGCGCGCGCTGCGGCGTGCTCTGCGGCGTGCTCTGCGGCGTGCTCTGCGGCGTGCTCTGCGGCCCCATCATCGCCATGGCCAGCGCCGACGGTCCGCCCATCATCAGCTGCCGCTGCAGCAGCATCGACCCCGTCATCCCGCTGCCCATGATGGCGCCCGGTCGCCCCATCATCCCCATGCCCATCGGCCCCATGCCCATCATCCCCATGCCCATCGGCCCCATGCCCATCATCCCCATCGGCCCCAGCATGCCGCGGCCCAGCAGCGGGTTGGCCAGGGCAGGAGACGTGGGCGTGGACTGGGGCGCGGACGCCGAGACGTCCTCGTCGAAGTCGGGCTCCACGTCGTCCAGGTCCACGGTGGGCCCGACCCCGCGCGAGCCGCTCCCGCTCGACCCGCCAGACGGCGCCACGTCCAGATCCTCGGGCAGGTCGTCCAGGTCCTCGGCCTCGATCTCGACGTCCTCGGGCGCGACGGTCCCCCCGAGGCCCAGCACCTTGGCGCCGCTGCCGAGCATCTTGTTGAAATTCTTGCCCGTGGTCTGGTCCTCCGACGAGCGGAAGCGGTCCGCCACCAGGCTGCCCAGCATGTTCACGCCGTGCCCGAGCATGTCCACCGTCGCCGCGCCCTTGCGGGCGATCCCGCCGACCAGCGGGACGTTGTTGTCCACCCAGTTTGCCCCAGACTGTATCTGGTCACCATAGTTGGACGAGACGTAGTCGATGGTCGCGTCGGCGCCTTTCTTCAACAGGTACCCACCCGCCGCCGCGGCGCCCGCCGTGGCGATGACCGGCGCGGCCGGCAGGGCCATGGCCGCGAGCGCCGTTCCTCCCGCCGCCGCGCCCAGGCCGGCGACGGCCTTCGTCTTGTCCGTGCTCGTCTCGGCGTTGGCGAAGTCCTTGGCGAACATCGCGCCCTGGACCATGGTGCCGAGCATGCTGCTGCCCTGCGCGCCCTTGACCGCCTTGTCCGTTCCCTGCGCGATCACCGAGTCCTTGGTCGAGGCCAGGGCGGTGACGGCCTCGTCGCCGAGCTCGGACGTGCCGTGCCCGAGCATCTCCCGGCCCGCCTTCACGCCCATCCCGACGACCTTCTGCA
This sequence comes from uncultured Enterobacterales bacterium, assembly GCA_964556105.1. Classification (GTDB taxonomy): domain Bacteria; phylum Myxococcota_A; class UBA796; order UBA796; family CAZKWG01; genus CAZKWG01. The sequence continues at coordinate 8,112 of CAZKWG010000079.1, forward strand.
GCGGGTCCTTGCCCACGGCGACCTTGGCCGCCATCTGCGCCGTCTGAGCGACCTCCAGCGCGGACTGCGCCGCCCCCTGGATCGGCGCCGCGGCCGCCTGGAGGGTGCCGGTGATCGCGTCCTTGCCGTGCTGGACCACGGCGTTGCCCATGAGATCGGTGACGTAGTGTGCGCCCATGGCGCCCAGCGCCTCGGTCACCGCGCCGCCCACCGCGGCGACCCAGGAGCTCTTCAGCGCGGCCTCGACCTTCTGGGTGAAGTCCGGGAAGGGGTTGAGCACGAGATCGTCCGGCAGACCCGGCATCTTCTCCTTGAGCGCCGCGAGCTTCGCGCTGGCCTGCGCCTGGATCGGCGCCGCCAGGCTCTGGATCATGGCCCGGGTCGCCTCTTTGGCGCCGGTCACCACGGCGAGCTGGCGGATCTGCTCCTGCACCTCCGGGCTCTTCAGCGCCTGCTCCAGCGCCTTGACCATCTCGCCCTCGAGGGCCTTGACGGCGACCTCGAACTGGTCTTTGGCCACCTCCATGGCCGCCTCTTTGGCCAGCTCGGTGAACAGCGCCTTGCCCACCATGCGCAGGCCCACCTGCCAGAAGCCCTGCGCCGCCTCCACCCCGGTGGGCGCGCCGCCGTCCAGGCTCAGCTCGGTCTCTTCGCCGCGCGCCGCCGCCGCGCCCGCCCGATCCGCCTGCACCTCCAGGCCTCGATCGAGCACAAACGGAGAGCCCTTGCCCTGCGCGCTCCCCGCCATCCCCTCCGACTGCTGCACGATGTGCGCGAGCTCGTGGCCGATCAGCGCGTCGCCGCTCGCGCTGCCCGGGTCGTAGGCGCCGGGCTTGAACAGAAGCTGCCGGTCATAGGCCACGGCCTGCGCCGGACCGTCCGCGGGCAGCGCGTTCGGCTGCACGCTCACGCCCGAGAAGTCAGCGTTGAACGAAGAGCCCATGCGGGCGCCCACGTCCTTGGGCAGCCGCTCGCTCCCGCGCTTCTCCAGCGGATCGGCGAGCGAGGACTGCAGCGGATCGGCGAGGGGATCCGTGAGCGAGTCTGTGCCCGACTTCGTCAATTTACCGGAGTTGGGGGCAGACTTCTGTCCTAGTGAGACGTCGAACATGGATGGCTGTCCCCGAGAGATCGCGAAGATGCGCGAGCTCCACGAGCATGCGCCTGCGCTGGGGACCGGTCAAGGGTCGGAGCGCCGCCTGCCGGGTTGGCGGGTCCGCGTGGCGCCGAGATAGCCGGGTTCCGTGCATCCGCCCCTCCTCGACGCCCCCGCCGCCCGGGATCGCCTCGCCGCGATTCGGGACGCCCTCGCCCCGCTTCGCCCCGTCTGGGAGCCCGCCGCCTTCCGCGCCCTCCCCGTCCCCTGGGAGCAGACCTGGCCGGAGGTCGGCGCGTGGATGCGCGCGCGCACGGTGGATGAGATCGATGCGTTAGAGGACGATATCTCCCGTGTCGAGCGCTGGCCGGGCGCTCCCGCGGCCCTCGTCGCCTGGGAGCGCACCTGCCGCGCCCTCTCCGCCCTGGGCGCCTGGCCGCGCGGGGAGGCGTCGCCCGCGCTCTGGTCGGGTGTGAGCGTGCGCAAGTGCGCGCAGATCGGGCGTTTTCTGGACGCCGTCTTTCTCCGGGACGGCCAGGAGGCTGCGCCCGCGGGCGAGCCTGTCGTCGACTGGTGCGCCGGGAAGGGGCACCTGGGCCGCACGTTCAGCCTGCGCAGCGGCAGGGCCGTGCGCGCGATGGAGCGCGACCCGGCGCTCTGCGCGTCCGGGGCGGCGCAGGCGCGGGAGCAGGGCGCGCTGAGGCTCAGCTTTCACCAGGGCGACGCGCTTCAGGCGAGCGGCGCCGAGGCCCTGGACGGGGCGGCGGGGGCGCTGGCGCTGCACGCCTGCGGAGGTCTCACCGACGCGCTGATCCGCGGGGTCGTCGCGCGGAGGACGCCCTGGCTGGCCTACGCCCCCTGCTGCTACTGGCGGGTGGGCCAGGAGGACCTCTACACGCCCCGGTCCCAGGCCGCTCGGGCCCACGATCTGAAGCTGGACCGCGCGCTGATGCGCCTGTGCTGCAACGAGGAGCGCACCGGCCCGCCGCGGGTGCGCAGCGAGCGCCGGAGGCACATCGCCTGGCGGCTCGCGCTGTCGCTGCTGCAGCAGGAGGCGCGCGGGACGGCCGCGCCCGAGGGGCTCCCCGACGGCGTCCGCGAGCTGCTCGTCCTGCCCTTCCGCGACTTCTGCGAACGATCGGCGGCGGAGCTCGGCGTCTCCCTCCCCGCCCGCTGGGATCCCGCGCGGGCGGAGGCGATGGGCTGGGAGCGCGCCCGGGTGGTGCGCGGCCTCGGGCTGGCGCGCGCTCCCTTTCGTCGGCCGCTGGAGCTCTGGCTGGTCCTCGACCGCGCGCTCTGGCTCACGGAGGCGGGCTACACCGTCTCGGTGGGGACCTTCTGCCAGCCGAGCGAGAGCCCGCGGAACCTGCTCGTCCAGGCGAGAGAGCTCAGCGCTCGAACTCCATCGAGATGAGCATCACCCGGTCGCCGGCGCGGGTCTGCTGGATCTGGCCGGCGTCCAGCCCCACCGCCAGCAGGCGCTGCGCCAGCAGCTCCCCGAAGTCGTCCCAGGCGGGGCCGAGCGGCACGCGCAGAGAGATCCCCGCCAGCCGTCCCGACCGATGTCGGGCATAGCTGTTGACGCGCCAGACCACGTCGTCCAGATCGGACCGCACGCGGGCGTCGTTGGGCGGGTCGAGGGCTTCCACGAGGACCTCCACCTCGTGTTATTGCAAGGGTCGTGCCACTGGCCCAGCCCTCGCTCGGCGGGGCGCGCGCCTCCACGGTCTGTGCCCTTCTCGCGCGACAGGGGGAGCGGCGCCTGGGTGAAATCGCCCATGGGGGGTGTGCGATTGTGCCCACTTCACCGCTCACGACGAGCGCCTGCGTAGGGGTGTCCCGATGCGATGTACAGTCCGGTCTGTCCTGTTCGTAGCGTCGTTCAGCGGCTGTGACGGCGCCGTCGTCAAGGGCGACACGACCACCCCGGAGGTGGACACGAGCGCCGTGCTCGACACGGACAGCGATCTCGACACGCAGGAGGACTGCGTCCCGACCGAGGAGATCTGCGACGGCCTCGACAACGACTGCGACGAGCAGGTGGACGAGGACCTCACGCTCGAGCGCTATCCGGACGAGGACGGCGACGGCTTCGGCGATCCGGCGCGCCCGACGGAGCGCTGCGCGGAGGAGCCGGGCTGGGTGGAGGACGCCACGGACTGCGACGACGCGAACGCCGAGAGCTTCCCGGGCTCGACCGCGACGGAGGTGCCGGGAGACGGCGTGGACGCCGACTGCGACGGGGAGGACCGCTGCGCCGACCTGGACTGCGACGGCCTCGCGGATCTGCTGCTGACGGGCTTCAAGGAGGTGGAAGACTACGACGTCTCCTCGACCCTCTACGCGCAGGCGGGCGGCTGGTCGGCCCTCGCCGCGCTCTCCGCCTTCGGGGTGGAGGAGGCCGCGGTCGCCGATCTGGACGGGGACGGCTACCAGGACGTCGTCCTCGCGCAGTATTTTGACGGGAGCACGCGGGAGATCGACTCGACCATCCACTGGGGCGGCGCGGGCGGCTACACCGACCAGAGCGCGCTGCCGACGGTCGGCGCGATGGACGTGATCGCGCAGGACCTGGACGGCGATGGCTGGCAGGAGCTCGTCTTCGCCAACTACCGCGCCGACAGCGACTGGCAGGTGGACTCGACCGTCTACTGGGGCAGCAGCCGCGGCTATGACGTCGATCGCCGCACGGATCTGCCGACGCGCGGCGCGCGCGAGGTGCTGGCCCAGGATCTGAACCTGGACGGGACCCCCGAGCTCGTCTTCTGCAACCTGCAGGAGGTGGGGGGCAGCACCGCGACGGAGAGCAGCGTCTACTGGGGAGACGCCTCGGGCTACGCCGCGGAGCGCGTCACCGAGCTGCCCACCCTGGGCTGCCGCGACGTGGCGGCGGACGACCTCGACGGAGACGGCTGGGCCGATCTGGTCTTCGTCGGCTTCTACGACGGCGAGGAGGAGAGCTACGACGTAGACTCGCTGGTCTACTGGGGCTCGGCGGACGGCTATGACCCGGACGACGTCCTGGCCCTGCCCACCCCGGGCGCGCTGGACGTCGAGGTGGCCGACGTCGATGGCGACGGCCACACGGATCTGGTCTTCACCGGCTACGCGGGCGGCGACGGCAGCGAGGAGGGCGAGACGCGGCTGTTCTGGGGCTCGTCCGCGGGCTTCTCGGCGGGCGACGTCATGTCGTTCTCCACGCCGGGCGCGATCGACGCCGTCGTCTCCGATCTGAGCGGCGACGGCTACCCGGAGCTGGTGGTGGCGCGATCCCTGGAGGGCGAACGCTACACGATCGACTCCTATGTCTGGTACGGCTCCTCCGCGGGGTGGAGCGACGACGCGCGGCTCGCGCTGCCCACCGTGGGCGCCTACGAGATCGGCGTCGCCGACGCCAACGGAGACGGCCACCAGGACCTGTGCTTCTCCTCCTACACCGGCTCGTCGGACACGGCGGCGCAGGCGGCCCTCTTCCTGGGGCAGCCGGACGACGCCCACGGCACGGGCTGGTCCGAGGACGCGCGCCTGCTGCTGGACACCGTGAGCAGCCGCAGCCCGCCCCTGTGGGTTCCCGCACACTGAACAGCGGCTCGGAGGCGCGCTGGCCGTGCGAACTCGCACAGCTTACAGGGCGGCGGGGGGGATGGATGCCTGCGACCGCGACCGTGTTGGTGGTAGACGACGAGGAGCTGATCCGCTGGTCTCTGTCCGAGTCGCTCTCCGCGGAGGGGTATCGGGTCGTCGAGGCGGTGGACGGCGTGGACTGCCTGGAGAAGGTGGCGCAGCAGGCGCCCGACATCGTCGTCACCGATCTCAAGATGCCGCGCATGGACGGGATGGAGGCGCTGCGGCGCCTCCGCGAGCAGGACCGCGACCTGCCGGTGATCGTGCTGACGGCGCACGGCGCGGCGGACGCCAGCATCGAGGCGACGAACCTCGGCGCCAAAGCCTATCTGCAGAAGCCCTTCGACGTGCGCGAGGTGGTGCTGGCGGTGCGCAAGGTGCTCGACCAGCACCGGATGGCGAACGAGGTGCGCTGGCTGCGCGACCAGCAGAGCGCGGGCGGCTACAACCACATCATCGGCGAATCCAAGGCGATGCAGCGCCTCTTCCGCACGCTCTCGCGGCTGGAGGACGTGGACGCGCCGACGGTGCTGCTGATCGGCGAGAGCGGGACGGGCAAGGACCTCATCGCCCACGCCATCCACGAGAAGGGGCCCCGCAAGGGCGGGCCGATGATGGAGATCGACTGCGCCGCCATGCCCGAGCAGCTCATCGAGAGCGAGCTCTTCGGGCACGAGAAGGGCTCGTTCACCGACGCTCGCCAGACCAAGCGCGGCCTCTTCGAGGTCGCCCGCGGCGGCACCATCTTCCTGGACGAGATCGGCGAGATGAGCCCGGTCACCCAGGCCAAGCTGCTGCGCGCCCTGGAGAACCGGCGCTTCAAGCGGGTGGGCGGCGTGGCGGACATCACGCTGGACGCGGGGATGATCGCGGCGACGAACCGCGATCTCTCGGATGAGGTCCGGCGTGGAAACTTTCGCGAGGACCTGTATTTTCGCCTGAACGTCATCCAGGTCGAGGTGCCGCCCCTGCGCGAGCGCCGAGAGGACATCCCGCTGCTGGTGCGCCACTTCATCGAGCGCTTCAACCGGGAGTTCCGGCGGGACATCCGCGGCGTGAGCGAGGAGGCGATGCGCCTGCTCCAGCACTACCCCTGGCCGGGGAACGTGCGCGAGCTGCGCAACGTCATCGAGCGCATCGTGATCCTGGAGACCTCGACCGTGCTCGACGCGAGTCTGGTGCCGCCAGAGATCCGCTACGGGCGCTCGTCCGAGCGCTCGCTGGGCGCGGGCTCTCCCTTCGTGCTCCCCGACGAGGGCGTAGACCTCGACGCGGTGGAGCGCAGCCTGATTCAGCAGGCGATGGACCGCACGCAGGGCAACCAGTCCGCCTCCGCGCGTCTGCTGGGGATCAGCCGCTACGCGCTCCGCTATCGGCTGGAGAAGCACGGGCTCGCGGTGGGCACGGCAAACTAGACCATATCGTTTTTTATCAGACCCCGCCGCCTGCCCAGAGGAAGACCGCCCCCATGTCCAGGCCTTCCGCGTCGTAGCGGTCGCCCGAGATCGCCACCTCCGGGTAGCCGTCGCCGTTCTGGTCGCCGACGCCGATGGGGATGGTGCCCAGGTAGACGTCCGAGCTCGGGGCCCGCCAGAGGACGTCGGCGTCGGACAGGCTCATGGCGCCGCTGACGGGGCCATAGACCAGGTAGGCGCCTCCGCCCTGACCATCCTTCCCGTTGGCGCCGACGAGCAGGTCCAGCTGGCCGTCGCCGTTCACGTCGCCGGCCTCGCCCACGCCGGCGCCTGCCAGATCGTCCGCGTCCTCGCCCGCGAGCTCGGCGTCGGCCAGCCCCATGTCGATGATGGTCGCTCGCCCCAGGGTCCGCGACAGCACCAGCCACGCCGCCCCCGATGTGGTGCCGCCGGAGTCGTTCTGGGCCGCGCCGTGCAGCAGGTCGTCCCCGCCGTCCCCGTCCATGTCGCCCACCGTGCTCAAGTAGCCGCCGCCCAGATCGCCGGCCTCCTCGGCCAGCAGGATCACGTCCGCGTCGGCCAGCGAGAGGGTCCCCGAGAGGGTGGCGTCTCCGTAGATCAGGTAGGCGGCGCCAGCGCTCTCGCCGACCCAGTCCTGGTATCGGGCGCCGATGGCGGCCTCGCTCAGGCCGTCGCCGTCCACGTCGCCCACCCAGGCGAGGTCGTTGCCCGCCTGATCGCCAGCGGACTCGGCCAGGAACACCGGGCCCAGCGACGTGCCGGTCGGCTCGACGCCGCTCGCGCCGCCCCAGATGAGGTAGACGGCCCCGGCTCCGGTCCCGGCGTCGCTGTTGGAGATCGCGGCGACGAGCAGGTCACCCAGCCCGTCGCCATCGGCGTCTCCGGGCCCGCCCACGCGGTAGCCGAGCTGGTCGCCCTCCACGCCGTACGCCACCAGGGTCGCGTCGTCTGCGGTGTGCTCGCCAGAGAAGGGCCCAGGGTAGACCCAGACGGAGCCGGCCTTTCCGCCCGACGGATCGGCCTGATGGGCGCCGACCGCCACGTCGTCTACGCCGTCGCCGTCGAAGTCGCCCAGCGAGCAGAGGCGCTGCCCGAAGTTGGAGCCCTCAGCCGTGGGGCCTCGAAGTGTGGCCCCCGCGACCTCGCCGCTCGTGAGCGTCCCCGACAGCGGCCCGAGGATCAGGTAGGCCTGCCCCACGTCGTCCAGCCCGTCGCGATCGCGCCCGCGAGCGCCAACCCAGAGGTCGGCGCTGCCGTCGCCGTCCTGATCGCCCGCCGCCGCCAGCCCGAGGCCGAAGGTGTCGTCGCTCTCCTCGCCCTGGACGACCGCCAGCCCGTCCTCGACGTCCAAGGTGCCGGAGAGCGTGCCGCCCAGGGTGCCGGGATCGCAGTCGTTGTCGATGCCGTCGTTGGCCAGCTCCTCTGCGCCCGGGTGGACGGCGCCGCTCCCATCGTCGCAGTCCTCCGTGGCGGCCCAGCCGTCGCCGTCGAGATCGGCCGGCATCTGGCCCGTCTCCTGCGTGTCGGCGGAGTCCTGCGTGTCGGCGGAGTCCTGCGTGTCGGCGGAGTCCTGCGTGTCGGCGGAGT
>CAZKWG010000079.1:15954-16431 GCA_964556105.1 uncultured Enterobacterales bacterium
CCTGCGTGTCGGCGAGATCGGTGTCCGCGTCCGGCGCGCCGGTCTCTGCGGGCGCGACGGCGGTGTCGTCCGCCGGGGGCGGATCTTTGTCGAGCGGGCAGCCCGCGAGGCCGAGAGAGAGGCTGACGATGAGCATTGGGGTCGTGCGCATGAGGCGTCCTCCACAGGGACACCAGCACTCTACTCAGCGCGACCGGCCTCAGGCCTCCGCCTCAGGCAGAAGTGGATCTTCTGTGAACGTTCAGCCGGACCGCTCGCCTCGCGCCCGCCCGAGGGTGAGGCGGAAGCGTGCGCCCTGACCGCGTCCGGCCTCGACCGGCTCCTCGCGGGCCAGCAGCTCCAGCCGGCCGGACATCGACTCGGCCAGCTTGCGGCTGATCGCCAGCCCCAGGCCGGTGCCGCGCGTCTTCGTGGTGACGAAGATCCCAGCGCGCTGGGAATACATTACTTGCGACTCCGTTGCCTCGATGCCTTCGG
>CAZKWG010000080.1:0-16346 GCA_964556105.1 uncultured Enterobacterales bacterium
CCCCGGCCACGCGCTGATGGAGCGGCTGGGCGGGCTGCACCGCTTCATGGGCTGGGACGGCCCCATCCTCATGGACTCGGGCGGCTTCCAGGTCTTCAGCCTGAAGAACCTGCGCAAGGTGTCCGAGGAAGGGGTGAAATTCCACTCTCCCCACGATGGCGCCCACCTGAACCTCACGCCCGAGGTCTCCATCGAGATCCAGGAGACGCTGGGCGTGGACGTGGCGATGGCCTTCGACGAGTGCATCGAGTGGCCCGCCGAGCGCGACCGGGTGGCGCGCAGCACGGAGCGGACCACCCGCTGGCTGAAGCGCTGTCTCGCGGCGCGCCAGCACCCGGAGCGCACGGCGCTGCTGGGCATCGTGCAGGGCGGCTTCTACGAGGACCTGCGGGCCGCGCACGCCGACGAGCTGGTCTCCATGGATCTGGACGGCATCGCCCTGGGCGGCTTCTCGGTGGGCGAGCCCCAGGACGCCATGCTCGCGCTGGTGGAGCAGGTGACCGCGCGTCTCCCGGGGGACAAGGTCCGCTATCTCATGGGCGTCGGCACACCGCACGACCTCGCCGAGGCCGTGGCGCGCGGGGTGGACATCTTCGACTGCGTGCTGCCCACCCGCACCGGCCGCTTCGGCACGCTCTACACCTCGGAGGGGCGGCTCAACATCCGCCACGCGCGCTTCCGAGAGGACGATCGACCCGTCGATCCGGCCTGCGCGTGTTACACCTGCCGCTCCTTTGGCCGGGCCTACCTCCGGCACCTGTTCCTCTCCAACGAGATCCTGGCCCCGAGGCTGCTCTCTCTTCATAACCTCGCCTTCTATCAGTCCTTGATGGCGCGCCTCCGAGCGGCCATCCACGCGGGCCCGGCGGCCCTGCTCACGGAGCGTCAGCGCGCGGCGCGCGCGAGCGCTCCCCTGGACGCATGAACCTGGAGATCGGATCGATGCTGAGCCTGCTCGTACCTGTTCTGCTGTCTCGGGCCGCCATGGCCGCGCCGGAGCTCCTGGTCACGGCGGACGCCCCAGCCCCTGCTGGAGGCAGCCCGCTCGGGATGTTCCCGCTGATGATCGCCATGGTCGCGATCATCTACTTCCTGATCATCCGGCCGCAGCAGAAAGAGCTGAAGGAGCAGGAGAAGCTGATCGCCAGCCTGCAAAAGGGTGACGCGGTGGTGACGGGCTCCGGTCTGCACGGCAAGGTCTACGAGGTGCAGGACGCCACCGTCCTCCTCGAGGTCGCCGATCGCGTCCGCATCACGGTGGACAAGAGCTCGGTGAGGCGCAAGCTGATCGCGGCCCCTGCGGACGCGGCGAAGGGGAACTAGGTCATGGGCGGCGGCTGGTGGTCCCGACTCATCGCGAACCTGATCATCCTCCTCTGGGGCGTCTGGCTGCTCCTGCCCACCCTGCTCGGTCAGAGCGCGCAGGAGCGCCTCGCGGCGCAGGCCGAGAGCGCGAGCACGGCCCTGGAGGGAGCGGCGAAGACCGAGGACGAGGTGCCGGCGAAGTGGTATGACCGCTTCCTCCCCAACACCCGGATCAACCTCGGCCTCGACCTGCAGGGCGGCATCGACATGGTGCTGACCGTGGAGACCGAGGAGGCCGTGATCTCCCAGGTTCAACGGGACATCAAGCTGATCCGCGAGCTGGCGACCAATGACGGGGTCCCCGTCGCGGACATCCGGCGCACCCCGGGTCAGGCCGAGCTGCTCATCCACCTCGAGGACGCGAGCGGGCTCGACAAGCTGCACAGCTACATGCGCCTCAAGCAGAGCAGCTACGAGCTGGTGGAGACGCGCGAGCTCGACGGCAAGAGCTGGGAGGTCTACCGCGTCACCGAGGCGACGCGCGCCGGCATCGCCACGCGATCGGTGGAGCAGGCCCTGGAGACGCTGCGCACCCGCGTCAACGCGACGGGCGTGAAGGAGCCGCTCATCCAGCTCAAGGGCGGGAACCGCATCAACGTGCAGCTCCCGGGCATGGAGAACGTCCAGCAGGCGGCGGCGGCCCTCGGGACCACGGCGGTGCTCGAGTTCATGATGGTGCTGCCCCCCGAGGACATGGATCCCGCCGATCTCGAGCGCGTCCTGCTCGAGGCGGAGCAGACGCTGGACGCCGAGACCTTCAAGGACGACGAGAAGCTCTCGGACTGGCTCGCCCGGAACAACAAGATCCCCGCCAACACCCGGCTGCTCTGGGAGTACGACAACGCGAGCGGCGCGAAGGCCCGCGCCCGCCCCTACGTGGTCCAGGACGAGATCCTGATCACGGGCGACGACATCAACAGCGCGCACACGGCGATGGACCCGGTTGAGGGACCTTATGTCGCGCTGGACTTCAAGCCGCGCGGCGCCCGCATCTTCTCCGACGTGACGGGCCAGAACGTCGGCCGCTCCTTCGCCATCGTCCTGGACGACGAGGTGCGCAGCGCGCCGCGCATCATCCAGAAGATCAGCGGCGGCCAGTGCCGCATCACCATGGGCACCGGCGACTACCAGCAGGCCTTCCAGGAGGCGAGCGTGCTCTCCCTGGTGCTGCGCACCGGCGCGCTCCCCGCCCCGGTGAGCGTCGGCGAGGTCCGCACGGTCAGCGCCTCTCTGGGCGCGGACCTCATCGAGTCGGGCACCCTGGCCAGCGCGCTCGGCGGCGGGCTGGTGCTGGTCTTCATGATCTGGTTCTACCGGGTCTCGGGCATCATCGCCAACATCGCGCTCAGCGCCAACGTGCTGCTGGTGATGGCGTTGATGGCGGCCTTCGACGCGACGCTCACCCTGCCCGGCATCGCCGGCATCGCGCTGACGGTCGGCATGGCGCTGGACTGCAACATCGTCTTCTTCGAGCGCATTCGTGAGGAGCTGCGGCTGGGGCGCACGCCGCGCTCTGCCGTCGATGCGGGCTTCGATCGTGCCCTCTGGGCCGTGCTCGACGCCAACATCACCACGTTCATCGCCGGCGTGGTGCTCTACACCTACGGCACGGGTCCCATCAAGGGCTTCGCGGTCACGCTGATGATCGGCATTATCACGACGCTGATCACCGGCGTGTTCACGTCGCGCATGTTGATGGACCTCTACGCCCGCAAATCCCCCGCCCGGATCTCGATCTGAGGACGCGCCATGCCATTCTTGAATTCCGTCCCCAACATCGACTTCCTGAAGCACAAGAACAAGGCCGCTGCGGTCTCGATCACCTGGTGGGTGATCAGCATGTTGCTGATCATCTTCCGGGGGCCGACCTGGGGGATCGACTTCACGGGCGGCACCGAGGTGCGCCTGCGCTTCGCCGAGGAGGTGCCGATCGACACGGTGCGCAGCACGGTGGCGACGGCGAACATCCAGGCCGACAGCGTGCAGGAGGTCGGCTCAGAGAGCAAAGAGTATCTGGTTCGCGTCAAGGACCCTACCTATGGCTCCAAGGAGATCACCGAGGCGGTGAACGGGGCGCTGGTGGCGGCCTTCGGCCCGACCTGGATCGCCGAGAGCGCGTTCGACGCCGAGGTGGGCACGCGCATGACCGTCCACTACACGGGCGACCCGAAGCCGCTGGACCAGATTCAGGACGCGGTCAAGGGTATCGAGGGCGCGCGGGTGGAGAAGGCCCCCGATGAGAACACCGTCCACGTCAAGCTGCCCAGCCTGGCGGCCTCCGTGGAGCGGTCGCTGGATCGCTCGATCGAGCAGGAATTCAAGGTGCTCTCGGTCGACGCCGTCGGGCCCAGCGTGGGCAAGGACCTGCGCAACCAGGGCCTGCTGGCCGTGGGCATCACCTGCATGCTCATCCTGGTCTACGTCGCCCTGCGCTTCGACTTCGCCTTCGCCCCGGGCGGCGTCATCGGCATCCTTCACGACGTCATCAACGTCGTGGGCGTTTTCATCGTGCTGGACATGGCCGGGATCTACGTCGTGGAGTTCAACCTCTCCATGGTCGGCGCGCTCTTGACCATCCTCGGGTACTCGATCAACGACACGATCGTCATCTACGACCGCATCCGCGAGAACCAGAAGAAGTACCGGCGTAAGCCGCTCGACCAGATCATGAACGAGTCTCTCAACGAGACGCTGAGCCGCACGCTCGGGACCGGAATGACCACCATGCTGGCCATGGTGCCCTTCCTCTTCCTGGGCGGCGAGGTCATCCAGACCTTCGCCATGGCGATCATCCTCGGCGTCATCTTCGGCACCTACTCGACCGTGTACGTGGCGGCCCCGCTCACGCTGGTCTTCGACCGCCTCAAGCCGACCTTCTCCCGGCTCGTCGCTGGCGGGCAGGCCGAGGTGAAGGACGGCAACGCCGAGGGGCTCACCGAGAGCGAGCGTCGTCGGCGCGAGCGCGAGTCCAAGGTGGCGGAGCGCAAGGACAAGGACCAACTCTGAGGGCTGGGGGGTTCGATCCCGGGACCCGCTCCAGCGTGGAGCAGCGCCCGGCGATTTGACCGGACGCGTCTGGTCGCCTAAAGGAACAACGAACCCCCAGACCTGTACGCGCCATGACCAAAGCTCAGCTCATCGACGCGCTCGCGGCCTCGCGTGGTCTCTCTCGCAGGACCACCGAGGAGGCGGTGAACCTCGTGTTCGACGCCATGCGCGACGCGATGCTGGACGGCGGGCGTGTGGAGATCCGTGGGTTCGGTAGCTTCAAAGCCCAGCGTTATCAAGGTTACGTGGGTCGGAACCCGAGGACCGGCGAGGCCGTGAACGTGCGGCCCAAGGTGCTGCCGGTCTTCAAGATCTCGAAGGGACTCCACGCTCGCCTGAACAAGGAGACCGAAGCATGATCACCGCGCTCCTCTTCGTGCTGTCGGCGATGGCCCAGGACCGGGCCCTCTACGTCAACGGGGTCCAGGCCGAAGGCCTGCGCGCTTATGACTTCAAGGGGGTGAACGTCCGAATCGACGATCAGGGCAACATCTGGATCGACGCTCCCCAGTACCGGGTCGAGGTCCAGGGCGCGGCCGGTGGGCAGGGGACCGCGACCGCCGCGCCGGCGGCTACGGCGCCCGCGGGTCGTTACTGGCTGGTCTCGCAAGACAACCAGTCCCAGGGGCACGAGATCGAGGTCCTGGTCAACGGCGTCCTCGTCCAGAAGATCCGCTCCGGTGACGCTCAGCTGATCATGGACATCGGCAAGTACCTGAAGCCCGGGGCGAACACGCTGGTCATGAACGCCATGCCCGCCACGGCGCTCGGGGGCGGGATCATGAACATCTATGTCGGCACCGGCAGCAACGACGCGGGCACGCTGAACCTGGACGCGCCCACGGTCTCCTACTCGCGCCGCTCGACGGACCCCGTCGCTGGCGGGAGCCGGTCGTATCAGCTCGAAGTCAAGTAGGCGGCAGCGACGCCAGCAACGACAGATGAGGTCTTCTTGGAGCAGCAGTCGACCGCGGCGACACCGCGCCGCACCTTCGTCCTCGACACCAACGTCCTCCTCTATGATCCGAACGCGCTCTTCGTCTTCAAGCAGCACGATCTGGTCATCCCGATCACGGTGATCGAGGAGATCGACCGCTTCAAGAAGGATCTCAACGAGACGGGTCGCAACGCGCGACACGTCTCTCGCCACCTCGACGAGCTGCGCACGCGCGGCTCGCTCGCCCGCGGGGTCCAGCTCCCGGGAGGGGGATCGCTCCGCATCGAGATCGGGCAGGATCTGGCGTCGCTCCCGATGGCGGTCGGGCGAGGGACCAACGACGCGATCATCCTGGGCACCGCGCACGAGCTCGCGCAGCGTTCGCCCAAGGGCGCCGTCGTCTTCGTGACCCGCGACACGAACCTGCGCATCAAGGCCGACGCCCTCTCGTTGCCGGTCGAGGATTACGAGCACGCGCACATCGAGGTGGACGAGCAGTACAGCGGCCTCGCGCAGGTCGACGCGGACGCGGCGCGCATCGCTGAGCTCTGGGCGGCGGGTCAGGTGGCGGAGCCCACGAGCACGCTCTACCCGAACCAGTTCGTCATCCTGAAGAACCCGGAGAACCCGAGCCAGACCGCGCTGGCCCGCTACGATCAGCGACGCCAGATCCTGCGCCTGGTTCCTCGCTTCAAAGAAGGCGTCTGGGGCATCCAGGCGCGCAACAAGGAGCAGCTCTTCGCCCTCGACCTGCTGCTGGACGACGCCGTTCAGCTCGTCACCCTGGACGGCGTGGCTGGGACGGGCAAGACCCTGCTGGCCATCGCCGCGGGCCTGAAGAAGGTGGCGGACGAGCGGAAGTTTCGGCGCCTGGTGGTCAGCCGACCCATCTTCCCGCTGGGGCGCGATCTGGGCTTCCTGCCGGGAGATGTGTCAGAGAAGCTGAACCCTTGGATGAAGCCCATCTTCGACAATCTCGAGCTGCTGATCGGGCTGCGCGACGTCGATGACGGACGCGGCAAGGTGCATCACGGCGCGGCCTTCCAGCCCCTGCTCGACCAGGGCGTGCTGGAGGTCGAGCCGCTGACCTATATCCGCGGGCGCTCCATGCCATCACAATACCTGATCATCGATGAAGCGCAGAACCTCACGCCGCACGAGGTCAAGACCGTGATCACGCGCGCGGGTGAGGGGACGAAGGTGGTCCTCACCGGGGACCCCCAGCAGATCGACAACCCCTACGTGGACGCCATGTCGAACGGCCTCACCTACGTCGTGGAGCGCTTCAAGGGCAGCTCCCTCGCCGGCCACGTCACGCTGCGAAAAGGGGAGCGCTCACCGCTCGCCGAGCTCGCGGCGCAGCTCCTCTGAGGGCGCGGTGGGGCGCGAAGAGCTCGAGCAGCTGGAGGGACGGAACGTGGTGCTGGAGGCGCTGCGACGCAAGCGGCGCCCCATCAAGCGCATCTACATGGACGAGCGCGCGAAGCCAGACCCCAAGATCACGGAGATCCGGGCGCTGGCGGAGGCGGCGCGCGTCCCGGTCATCGCCATCGCCCGTCAGAAGCTGGACGCCAACAGCCTGACCGGCGTACACAACGGCGTGATCGCCGAGGCGGTACCTCGAGAGACGCCGACCGTCGCGGCGCTGCTCGACGATCTCTTCGCGCGCGGGGTGGACCCCTTCCTCATCCTCGTGGACGAGGTCCAGTACGAGCACAACCTCGGCGCCATCCTGCGCAGCGCCATGGGCGCCGGGGCGCACGCCGTCGTCGTCCCCGTCGTGCGCGGCAAGGGCCTCACGCCGGTCGTGCACCGCGTCGCCATGGGCGGGGCGGAGGAGGTCCTCTTCATCCGCGAGGGGCTCTCCAGCGCGCTCGCCGCGCTGCGTCGCGCCGGGGTGCGCGTGGTCGGGGCGGACATGGACGGGCGTCCTTGCTGGGAGATCCCGATGCGCGGCGCGCTGGCCATCGTGCTGGGCGGCGAAGACAAGGGCCTCTCTCCGACGCTCCGCGACCGCTGCGACGCCATCGCCGCCGTGCCGCTGCAGGGCGGGCTCGAGTCCCTGAACGTGAGCGTCACAGCCGCGATCCTGCTCTTCGAGAGGGTTCGCCAGGAAAGGTTACCGTCCACCCCTGGTGGACGTTAGCCTCCCAACGGGAGCGCGTGCATGTCCATCACCTCGATCGTCGCCGCAGTCGCCCTGATCGCGACCCTCGTGTTCATCCACGAGCTCGGTCACTTTCTGGTGGCCAAGGCCTGCGGCGTGCGGGTGACGATCTTCTCTATCGGCTTCGGCCGCCGTATCTTCGGCTTCACCCACGGCGGGACGGACTATCGGCTCTCCCTGCTGCCCTTCGGCGGCTACGTCCAGATGGCTGGGGCCGACCCCTTCGGGTACCAGGACGACACCGACGATCTCGATGATCCCGAGGCCAGCTTCCAGCGGCGCCCGATCTGGCAGCGGCTGGCGGTGCTGGCGGCGGGCCCCGCGTTCAACCTCATCCTGCCCATCGTGGTGTTCACCGGCCTCTTGATGGCGGGCGAGCCTCAGCCGGCGGCGGTGGTCGGGACGGTGGACCCCGGCTCTCCGGCGGAGCAGGCGGGTCTCTGGTCCGGGGACGAGGTCCGATCCGTGGCGGGACAGCCTGTCACGACCTGGAGAGAGCTCGGCGACCGGCTGGCGGCGGCGGAAGAGGGCCCCGTGCGCCTGGAGATCGTCCGCGAGGGGCGCGAGCAGACGCTGACGATGCAGGTGCCCGCGCGCGGCTCGGGCGTAGACCTGGGGCTGGGACACGAGCGCGTGGACACCATCGCGGGCGTCGCCGACCCGGCCAGCCCCGCGGGCAAGGGCGGGGTGCGGACCGGCGACCGCGTGGTGGCGGTGAACGGCGTCGAGGTCAAGGACTGGACCGCCATCGCGCGCGCCCTGACCGCGGCCGGTGACGAGGTCCGCCTCACGGTGGACGCGGAGGGCACGGAGCGCCAGGTGACCCTGGTCGCCGATCCCAGCTGGGTGCCCCCGTCGCCCACCCTGATCGAGGCTCCCGAGGGGCGCTGGGGTCTGGAGACAGCCTCGTTGTACATCGGCTCTGTCGGCGCCACCGTGGACGACGGCAGCGGCGACCTTCTCTCGGGCTGTCGTCCCGGCGTGACCGAGCCCCCGAGCCCGGCGATGGAGGCGGGCCTTCGAGAGGGGGACCGCTTCCTGAGCCTGAACGGGCAGCCGGTTCGCGCCTGGGGGGACGTGCTGGACAGCGTGCGCAACACCATGGAGGGAACGGGCGAGGAGGCCACGGCCCGGCCGGTGGCCCTCGAGGTGGTGCGCGATGGGAAGATCCTGCCCCTGACGCTGACGCCGACGGTGATCCGCGACACCGACCCCTTCGGCCAGTACTACTATCGCCCGATCCTCGGCGTGGTTCGCCTGGGATCCTATGTCGATGGCGAGACAACGCGCGTCTACTACCCCTTCACCGCGGCGGCCAGGCAGGCCGTCGCCGAGACCTGGGGCCTGGGCACCTTCATCGTCGGCCACATCGGCAAGCTGCTGACCGGCGAGGCGGCGGTCAAGAAGAGCCTCGGCGGCCCCGTCGAGATGTTCCGCCAGGCCGGGAACGCCGCGGAGCGTGGGCTCTTCGACTGGGCGCGCCTGATGGGGATGCTCTCCATCTCCCTCGGAATCGTGAATCTCCTGCCTGTCCCGGTCCTCGACGGTGGGCAGATCCTCTTCTACGCCCTCGAGGGCATCCGCGGGCGCCCGCTCTCGCTGGCCATTCGCGAGCGTATCCAGCAGGTCGGCCTGCTCTTCCTCGTGCTGTTGATGCTCTCGGTGCTCGTCTTCGACATCCAGCGCATCTTCGAGGGGCCAGGGTAAGGCGCGATGCGGGTGCTCGGCATCGACACGGCGGGCCCGGTGGTGGGGCTCGCGCTGTACGCGCCCGAGGGCGTCAGGCGCTGGAGCGCGCGCGTCGTGCACGGCGCCGACGTGCTGCTGCTCCCGGCGCTGGCCGCCATGCTCGGCCACGGGGAGGCGACGGACGCGGGCGTGTGGGAGGGGGAGCTCGCGGCCGGGCCGGTCGAGCTGGTTGCCGTCAGCGTGGGACCTGGAGCCTTCACCGGCCTGCGCGTCGGCGTCTCGGCGGCGCTCGGGCTCGCCTACGCCCTCGGTCTGCGGGTCGTGCCGGTCTCCTCCTTGCGCGCGCGCGCCGCGCTGGTCCAGCACCCACGGACCCTCGCGCTCCTGGACGCCCGAAAGAGCAAGGTATATGCCGGGCTCTTCGACGCCAGCGCCGAGGTCCCCGCCGCGCTCGGCGAGGAGGTCGATCTCCCCGCCGACGAGGTCTGGCCCCTGGCCCCCTTCTGCGCTGTGGGCGAGGGCGCCGCGCTGCTGCGCGAGCAGGTGCTCGCCCGCGGCGGCGTCCTGGCGCCGGACGCGGATCGGTGCCCGGCCGCCGAGGTGGCGCGACTGGGCGCGAGGCTCGCGGCGGACGCCCTCGACCCCGGCGATGTCGCGCTGCGTTATCTGCGTGCGCCGGACGCCCAACCTCCGCGCGACCTGGGCGGGCTCACGCCGCCCCGATAAACCCCGCGGCGGGCTCGTCCCGCTGGAGCTGCCCGATGTCCTCTTCCCTCCCAACGACTGGGCTGGTCGTCGTGATCGTGGGCGCCACCGGCGCCGTCGGCAAGGATCTGATCCAGGCCCTGGAGCGCTCGCCCTTCCCCCTGCGCGAGCTGCGCCTGGTCGCCTCGCGGCGCTCCGCGGAGGTCGAGGTCTCGTTCGGGGGCGCGACCCTGCCGGTGCAGACGCTCGCCGCTCGACAGGGCGTCGATCCCGTGTTTCGTGGCGCCGATATCGCCATCCTCGCGGTCCCGGCCGAGCTGACGCGCGAGCTCGCCCCCCGGCTGGTCGAGGCGGGGGTGGCCGTCATCGACGTCGGCGGCGCCCTCTCGGCGCGCTCCGCCAGCTTCCTCCCTGGCCTGGGCATGGACCTCACCGTCTACGACCAGCTCCGCACGGTCTCGACGCCCTGGGCCCCCATCGCGGCCCTCGCCACTGTCCTGGCTCCCCTGCGGTCGCTCGGGCTGGAGAGCGCCCGCGGCACCGCCCTGCTCAGCGCCGGCCTCTTCGGGCGCGGCGGCCTCGACGAGCTCTCCGCGCAGGTGGTCGCGCTCTTCGGCGGCGGGAGCCCTCCCCGCAAGGTCTTCCCCGCGGGCCTCGCCTTCGATCTCGTCGAGCCTCCCGATGGCGGCGACGGCGCCGACGGCTGGAGCGAGACCGAGCTGCGCCTGGCCAGCGAGACCGCCGCCCTGCTTCAGATGGAGCCCTCTCGCCTGAGCGTCACGGTGATGATGGCCCCGCTCTTCGCCGGGCTCGCCCTGTCGCTGCACGTCCGCTTCGGCTCATCGCCTCGCCTGGAGGACATCGAGGGCGCGCTCTCCTCGGCGGAGGGCGTGCGCTACGGCGATCCCCTCCCCAGCCCCCGCCGCCTCCCCGGGCGCAGCGGCGTCTACGTCGGCCGGCTGCGCGCCGACGCCGCCGGCGACGGTGTTCACCTCTGGGTAACCGCCGACAATCTTCGCTTTGGCGCGACGGCTGCCGCGATCGGCGCGATTCAGACCCTCTGGCGGGAGGGCCGCCTCTCGCAGAACTGACAGTTTGTCAGCGTCTTCGTGCGCAGGTTGACCGGAGAACGCGGGCTTTCGCGGGCACGGAGCTTGCATGTCAGTTGCGCCATGTGGTGGCTCCTCCTCCCAGCTCCCGTCTACGCCAGCCCCGACCGGGTCGCCTCGGTCATCGAGCTGGGCACCAAGGTCAGCGCCCTCGCCGTCTCCGAGGATGGTCGCTGGGTCGCGGCCTTGGAGAAGGGCTCCGACCAGCTTCGCGTCCTCGACACGCTGAGCTGGGACGCCAGCTCCTGGGACAGCGCGCCCTGTGACGGCTTGTCCGGCGTGGCGGCGGTGGAGATGGCGGACGGCGCGCAGCGCGTCTACGTCGGCTGCAAGGACAGCACGCTGAGGTGGGTGGAGGTCAGCTCGTCTGGCCTCGAGGTCGCCGAGGAGGCCATCGAGATCGGGACGGCGAACATCCTCGGGCTGGTCGCCGGGAGCGGCTCCCTCTGGGCGCTGGAGGGTCAGACCGCGGGGCCGGTCCTGCACCACATCGATCCCGAGACCGGCATCGTGGACGGCATCGGGGCCTTCCCCGTGACGCTGACGCTCAGCGGCTACGAGGACATCCTCTGGACGGGCATCGACGTGCTGGTCGCCGCGGGCGGTGACAGCGTGTCGCAGGTGGACGGAGACGGCGGGGAGCTGCGCGTCCCCGACTACAACTTCTCCGGCGCCGACTGCGTCGAGGGCGCGGTCGGCACGGGGCCCTCCGTCCTCTATGCCTGCGGCGAGGTGGGCGTTCTGCGCTACCTCACCACGGAGTTCGAGTGGGCGCTGGCCCTCGATGACGACAACGACCTCATCGCCCCCACCGCCGTCGCCATCGACGAGTCCGACCCGAGCGATCCGTTCCTCGTCGTCGCCGACGAGGGGCAGGCCCTGGTCTTCCCCTTCGACAGCGTCGAGGGCTACCCGGACCCCGACGCGGACGCCACCATCGATCTCGGCGACGCGGAGCTCGACACGCTGGTCTCGACCAACGGGTACACGATCGGCGGCACCGAGGACGGGCAGCTATGGGTGCTCACCGGTCGCCCCTGGGTGGAGATCACGAGCGTCTCGGACGAGGCCGTCGTCAACGGGGACACCGTCACCCTGACGTTCACGGCCGACCGCGGCGGCGACTGGGAGCTGCTCTTCGGGGACGACGGCGAGACGTCGCTGGGCTCGGGCACGCTGCTGGGCGGCGCCACCGCGACCGCCTCCTTCGTCGTCTCGGAGAGCGTGGCCGACTTCGTCGAGGGCGGGAACCTGATCCGCGTCGTGCTCACCGATGACGACGGGATCGAAGGCGGCGACGGCGTCATCCTCACGGTGGACAACCCACCCGGGCGCGTCTCCCTGTCCGACGACGACGTCGCTTACGGGGAGAACCTGATCGAGCTCTCCTGGGATGGCATCGACGACGAGGATCTCGCCGCCTATCACCTCTACATCTCGACCACCGCCTTCGCCCGCGGCGACTTCGCCACCGGCGGGCCGGCCTTCGACGGGCAGGACGATCTCAGCGGGATCGACGGCTTCTCGGCGGCGAGCGGGACATTCGTGTACGACGATGTCGCCCCTGGCGAGGAGATCTCGGTTAGTCTCTACCCTCTGACGAATGGAACGACCTACTACCTCGCCGTCCGCGCGCTGGACGAGAACGGCCAGGAGGGACCGATGAGCACGGTGTTGAGCGTCACTCCTCAGGAAACCTACTCCCTCGCGGAGCGGACGGGCGAGAAGGGCGGCTTCTGCGGCACGACCGGCGCGGCGTCTGGCCTGGGCGTGCTGCTCGCTGGCCTCGCCGCGCTCTCGCGTCGCCCGGGGCGGCGTCTGGGCCGGGCCCTGCCCGTCGCCCTCCTTCTGGCGGTGCCCACGGTCGCCCGCGCGCAGAGCCAGGACCCGGACGCCGAGCCGCGCGTCAGCTCCTCGCTCCAGATGCGCGCCGGCCCCATGTGGTACGACGACGACAACAAGATCTATGACCAGTTCGAGGCTCCCCACACGGTCTTCTGGCTGGAGGGAGGCCCCTCCTTTCGTGGGCTGGCGGAGCTGAACCTCGGGCTCGGCCTGTACACCAAGGCCGGCTACCTGCTCGGCGAGGACGGGACCACCGCGGAGGCGCAGGCGGATCGGCTCCTCGCGCTGCCCGTGACCGTCTCCGGCACGCTGCGCCTGGACGTGCTCAAGGAGCAGCCCCTCGTCCCCACGCTCACCCTGGGCGGCGACTACTGGATCTGGCGCGAGCGCTGGGACGAAGGCGACGACAAGGACCAGGTCGCGGGCGGAAAGGCCGGCTGGCACTACGCCATCGGCGGTCAGCTCCTTCTGGACACCTTCGAGAAGGGGCAGGCCAGCCTGATGCAGGCCCGCGCCGGCATCCAGGACAGCTACCTCATCGGCGAGTACCGCGTGCAGACCGTCGAGGGCACGGGCGGGATCGACTTCTCCGCCGACTCGTTCACCCTCGGGCTGCGCTTCAGCTACTGAGGTGGAGGACCGGCTGACCTGCTGGCGCCTGACGCTGGCCTGGAACGGCGCGGCCTATGTCGGCTGGCAGCGGCAGAGCGGCGGCCGCTCGCTCCAGGAGGTGGTGGAGGACGCCGTCTCCCGCGCCTTTGGCGGCGAGGAGGTGCGCGTCACCGCCTCAGGCCGCACCGACGCCGGCGTGCATGCCCTCGCGCAGGTGCTGGCCTTCCGGGCGCGCGCCACGCGGCAGCCCGGCGAGCTGCTCAACGCGCTGAACCACGGCCTCCCCCGCGACATCTGCGCCCTCGACGTCGCTGTCGTGCCCGACCACTTCGACGTGCGCCGCTGGGTGCTGCGCAAGCTCTACCGCTACCGCGTGCTCAACCGCCACGTGCGCTGCCCGTTCCGTGAGGGGATCGCCCTGCACTGGCGGGCGCGCCTGGACGTGGCGGCGATGGACGCCGCCGCGCAAGCGCTGGTCGGTCGGCACGACTTCACCAGCTTCCGCGCCCGCGGATGCGGCGCCCTCCACCCCGTCCGCAAGATCGAGGAGGCCGCCGTCCGCGCCGTAGACGACGAGGTCTGGCTGGAGTTCACCGGCAACGGCTTTCTCCGCCACCAGGTCCGCATCATGAGCGGCACGCTGATGGAGGTCGGCCAGGGACGCTTCCCGCCCGAGCATGTGGGCGAGGTGCTCGAGGCGCGACAGCGCGAGCAGGCAGGACGAACCCTGCCCGCTCATGGGCTGTGGCTGGTGCGCGTCGAGCTCGGGGATGGCCCGCGCGTACCGTCGGAGCAGCCGACGGAGGCGCAGCGCGACGAGCTGAGCGAGGAAGAAGAGTAGGCGCTGACCCGTGAGGGCTCAGTCCTCCTCCTCCGCCTCCTCCTCTTCGTCGAAGCCGGGATCCTCGTCCTCGTCGTCGTCGAAGTCGTCGAACTCGAGATCCTCGTCCTCGTTCGGCTCGTCGAGCAGGCTGTCGTCCTGCACCGGCGCCGCGACGCGGCTGGTCTTGTAGCGCGCCATCACGGCCACGCGGGGATCCGGCGTGGGATCCTCGCGCTGATCAGCGCCGCACTTGGGGCACAGCGGATCGGGGCGATTGAGATCATAGAACTTGCAGGCGCACTTGAAGCAGGAGTAGCGCTTGCCGAGGAGGGCCTTCGACTGCATCGAGGATCCTTGGGTTTCCGGAGAGAGAAGGGCGCGGCGAGCCGCGTCTCGCGGACCGCACATGGTTAGCATGGGGCGCCGGAACGTCAAGGCCAAGGACGAGGAGACTCGACGGTCTCATGGAAGGCGGATACACGCTCGGGGTGGGGGGTAATCCGCGCCCAAGATGGGGTGTCTATGTCGGTTTCTGGGCGATGGGGACGACGTCTGAGGTGGGCATTCGCGCTGGTCGCCGGGATCGGTGTGCTGCTCACGGCTGTGATCGCCGTCCTGCGCTACCGCGAGACGCTCCCCCCGCCCGCCAGCGCCGAGGATCTCGCCCTGGTCGAGGCGCTGCGCGACCGGATCTCGGAGCGCTACGCCGAGCAGCCGCTCGACCTCGACGAGGCTCGGGTCCGCGCCGCCGAGGAGGAGGCCAGCGGGCGACAGGCGACCGCCATGGACACCCTGTCACAGGCCGCCGCCAGCGGAGATCTGGAGGCCGAGCTCGTCCTGGCCATCCAGGCCTTCCGCAAGCCCGTCCCGGCTCGGGTCACGCCCGAGGAGGCGAGGGCCCTGGTGGCGGTGCTCTACGCGGAGTCTCCGCGCGGTCGCCTGGTCCCCGCCGCGCGCGGGTGGGCGAAGATCGCCGCGGACGATCCCGTCGCGGCGCTGGCGGCGCTGGAGGAGGACGAGGGGAGCCTGGAGGGGCGCTGGGCGCGGCTGCGCGCGCTGACCATGCTCGGTCAGGATGCGCTCGCCGAGGCCGAGGCCATCCTGGCGCTGGCCCCCGGCCACGAGGAGGCCTGCGAGGTCGCCGCGCGCCGATCCCTCGCGCAGGGTGACCTCGCGGCGGCGCGGGCGCGGGTGCGCGGCTGCCTGAGCGCGGGCGCGGGCGGGCCCGCGTTGTCGCGCATCCTCGGGGACGCCGCGGACGCCGCGGGCCGCTACGCCGAGGCCGCCCAGGCCTACGCCAGCGCAGGCGCGCTGCTGCATGCCGCGGCGATCCTCTCGCAGGAGGATCTTCCCGACACCGAGGGGGTCATCGCGGCGGCGCTCGCCGACCCAGCCCCGCCCACGGCGTTGACCGCGGTCTGGGTCCAGCTTCTTCGTGGGGACACGGCCGCGGCCGCGGAGGCCGGGCGCAGGCTGGCGAGCTCGGGCGTCCCGGGCCCCGAGGCGGCCATGGCGGTGGCGGCCCGCCCGCTGGCCCCCGGCGACGCGACGGGCGCGCTCCAGAAGCTCAGCGGCCTCGGATCGGCCGAGGCGCTGGTCCTGCGCGCGCGGAGCCAGGCAGCGCTGGGCTCGGCCGAGGAGGCGGCCTCCTCCTTTGAAGAGGCCGTTCGCGCGGCTCCGTGGAGCCTGGCCGTGCACCGCGAGCGCCTGGCCTGGCTGGCCCTCCATCGCCCCGACGCGGCGCTCGAGGCGGCGCGGGCCCTGGCGGCGATCGACCCGCTCACCCTCGGTCTGGTCCGCGACGCCCGGCGCCGGGAGGCGCCCTGGTCCGTCGTCGCGCCCAGCCCCTGGCCGGCGGTCGATGGCGTCGCGGGTGGGCTGATCGGGGCCGTCGCCGCGCCGGAGAGCGCCGTCGGCGCCTTGATCGGGATGGATCCTCAGGATGCGCAGCTCGTCCTGCCCCACGCGGCCTGGGCGCAGGCCTCGCAGGGAGCCCTCGACCCGGCGCGTCGGCTCGCGGAGCAGGCCGCCAGCGCGCCTACGCCC